>DAOVHN010000104.1 GCA_030671915.1 Pseudomonadota bacterium | reverse complement strand
GCCGACGCGGTCCACCGGGTGCGCCGCACCCGTCGACAGCATGCGGATCTTCATGCCTTTCTTCAAAACGCCCTCGCGCACGCGCACCAGCGCGACCACACCCAGATAGGCATCGTACCAGCTGTCCACCAGCAGGGCCTGAAGCTTGGCGTCGCGCTCGCCTTGTGGCGCCGGCAGGCGCTTGACCAGAGCTTCCAGCACGTCGTCGATGCCGATGCCGGTCTTCGCCGATATCTCCACCGCCTCCGACGCGTCGAGGCCGATCACGTCCTCGATCTGCTGTTTGACACGTTCCGGTTCTGCCGCGGGCAGGTCGATCTTGTTGAGGACCGGGATGATCTCATGGTTGCTGTCCAGCGCCAGATAAACGTTGGCCAGTGTCTGGGCCTCGACGCCCTGGCTGGCGTCGACTACCAGAAGCGACCCTTCGCAGGCGGCGAGGCTGCGGCTGACCTCATAGGAAAAATCCACATGGCCCGGCGTATCCATCAGGTTCAGCGTATAGGTTTCGCCGTCCAGCGCCTTGTAAAGCAACCGCACGGTTTGCGCCTTGATGGTGATACCGCGCTCGCGCTCGATGTCCATCGAATCGAGCACCTGGCTCTTCATTTCGCGCGAATCCAGGCCACCGCAACGCTCGATCAGCCGGTCGGCAAGGGTGGATTTGCCGTGGTCGATATGGGCGATAATCGAGAAATTGCGGATATGATTCAGGTCGGTCATGCGGTCCGGTGGCTCGGCTGTTCAAGGGTGGCAGGAACATAGGCGCGCAGGGCCTGCCGCGCAACGGATAGAATGGCAGTCGTTGGCGAATTGCCGGCGGGGCGAGAAAACCACCGTGTTTGACCGAAAATAAGGGTCTCATTAAGATTTTGCCGGTATCGTTGCCGCACGCGAAGTCTGCCTGCCTGGAGTGTCTGCCATGTGCGGCGGATACTACCAAGGGGTCGTTAACAGGGAAGTGTCGACGTAGCATGGGTTGGAACGAAAATATCAAGGCGGGCCGGGACGCCTTCTACAAGGGGGCATATGAGGAGGCGGAACGCCTCTTTTCCAGCGCGTTGACGAAAGCCCAGAAATTGGGCAAGACGGACCCGCGGCTGGCGCAAAGCCTGAATGATCTCGGAACGCTGTACCATTCGCTTGGCCGGTTGACAGAGGCCGAGCCGCTTTATCGCAAAGCGATCGCAATCGACGAAAAACGCGGCGACGAGGCCTGGGTGGATATCGCCGTTACCCTTGAAAATCTGGCTGAGCTTTACAAAACGCAGCAACGGGACGGCGAGGCGGCCGCCATGTACCGCCGCGCCATCGCCGTATTCGAACAGCTCTATCATGCCGCTGAAAATAGGCTGGGCATGGCGCACCCGGACGTTGTTCCCTACCTGAAATCGCAGGCGTCCCTGGCCGAAGCCCAGGACAAAACCGAAGAGGCCGAAAAATTATACCGCGCGGCACTGAAAATTGAGGAACACTCCCTCGACGAGAATAGCGTGGAGATTGCTGGCACGCTCGGCCAGCTTGCCTATATGCTGACCATTCGCGGCAATTACGGCGAAGCGGAGAAGCTGTACAAGCGCGCCCTGGCTATCGAGGAGAAGATTCTCAATCCCGACCATCCCGATGTCGCTTCCACCCTGATCGGATTGGCAACGCTTTATCACCAGCAGGGACGCGATACCAAGGCGGAAATGTTCGGCTGGCGCGCCCTGTCGGTTCTGGAATCGGCCTTCACGCAGAACCACCGGGAAACCTCGCCGGCGCTGAAAAATCTGGCGGCGCAGTTTGCGGCGCAAAAGCGCTATTCGGAATCGGAGCCCCTGCTGAAACGCATGCTGACCATCGGCGAACAGACCCTGGGTAAGGACCATCCGCATCTGGTGACGGAACTGATCGATCTGGCGGGTCTATACTGCGATCAGGACAATTACGAAAGAGCCGAACCGATCCTTCGCCGGGCGATGAAGATCGCGGTGCGCAACTCCACCAAGACCGACCTCTCGGTCGTCAAGATCATGGAGCTTTATGCCTGGCTGCTGGACAAACTGGGCCGAGCGTCGGATGCGACGGAATTCTCCGCCCGCGCCGCCGCGCTTCGCGCCAAGGTCGCCTGATCCCAGCCCTCAATCCGGTAAGTTTTCCGATCAGACGTGATGGCTGAACTGCGCGTGTTGCGCTTCCGCCATCAGTTGCCGGAACCCGTCACCCGTGACATGCACCAGCGTCCGGTGGTCGCCACTCTCGAAATAGACGTCGGGCTGCTTGTCCAGTTCCTCGTCCACCAGTGTCTTCAGGTCATAGGCGGGGCCGGCGGGTGGCACCGCACCCAGTACGCAGTCCCCGAAAACCCTTCCGACCTCGGCTTCCGTGGCGATATTCAGCTTGCAGCCCAGGGTCCGTTCCAGCGTGCCCAGCTCCACGCGATGGGTGCTGGGTACGACGGCCAGGACGTATCCGTCATCATGCTGCAGGACCACCGCCTTGGCCAGGCGGTCACCGGGTATATGGGCGGCTTGGGCGGTCTGGCTGCTGCTTCCCGTGCGGCGATGCTCGACGAGGTCGAAATCGATACGGGAGTCCAGCAGGTACTCCTTGAATTTTCGTCCGAATGACATGGCATATCTCCCTTCTCGCCGGCCCGGCGGCGGGGAGTATACAAATCGGCCGATTGTGACCACTCATGATATCGGTACGGCTGTAAGGCCATCATGCACGCCGGCCGATTCACCGCATGGAGCCAGCAGCGACTATAGGAAATCTAAAATACCACATAATTGCCGCCGATGCATCATCGCAGAAGCATCGGTTACCGCTCGACAAGTTCCACGCGACGGTTTTGGCTCCGCCCCGCATCGCCGCGATTCGAGGCCACCGGCGCCAGGAAACCGACACCCGCCGGCGTCAGACGCGCCGCGTCGATGCCGTGGCCTTCCGTCAACGCCGTGACGACCGACGCCGCCCGCCGTTTGGAAAGATCCATGTTGTAATCCAGCTTGCCCCGATTATCGGTGTGGCCGACGACCAGCAGCCCAAGATCGGGCCGCGATTTCAAGAGCTTTGCGATTTCGCCCAGCGCCTCGTCCGACTCGGCCTTGACCTTGTCGCTGCCGCTGTCGAAATAGATGCCGTAGATCGCGATATGGCCTTCGGCGTCCAGCCCCTTTCCAATGGCTTCGGCGTCGACGGTTACCTTGCCCGTCTCCATCGCGGCGGTCTCGATGATATCGAGCTGAACATAGACATTGTCTTTCTTCGGCCCGCCTATGTTGTAGGCCTTCACGACATAGAGAGAGACAAAAGCCGTTCCCTCCGGGCGGGTCAGTTTCGCCGCCAGGAAGCGCTGGTCATTGTAATTATCGCTCATGACGCCGTCATAGGGGATGACAACCAGGCCGAAGTCCCGGCCGCCGCATTCCTTGTTCTTGCAAGCGAAGAGGGTCTCGAAGCCGGCGTCGGCCAAGGCCTTTTCGTAATTCTTGAAAACCTCCAGCGTTGTCCGCTCTTTGTCGATTTCGTAACGGAACATCGTGACCGCCCCTTCGACCGTCTGATGTTCGCCGGGTTTGCGTGCCTTGGCCTTGCCCAGCAGGAGCGTGTATTCGTCGAATTTTTCCTGGCTGTATTTAACGATTTGCGCGCCTTCGTAGCGGGAAACCAGCGGGTGGTCCTTGCTACCCTCGACGTCGGCGGCCGAAGCCGCGCCGCTCATGGCGAGGGGGAACAGTATGATGGCGGCGAGCACTGCAGGGCGCGGTGAATACGGCATTCTTTCCTCCCTAACGGCTTTTATGGCGAACCTGTCCGTCAATTATTCGTCAACGGGACTATACACTGAAAACCGGTGAGCCGCTCAGCTCGATTCCTGCTCTTCGCGAAGCATCTCCAGCTTCAGCCACTCCTCTTCCGCTTCGGCCTTATCGTCGCGCGCCTTGGTCAGCGCAGCAGCCGTATCGTCGAAACCGACCGGATCGCGGGCATAAAGCGTCGGATCGGCAAGCTTGGCCTCCAATGCCGCAACTTGCTTCTCCAGCGCATCGATTTCGCCGGGTAACCGGTCCAGCGCACGCTGCTGGTTGTAGCCCAGTTTCCGGCGCACTCCGGGCGGATTCGGCTTTTCCCTCCTGGCGGATTTTTCCGGTCGCGATTCGGTCCCTACCCCGCCGCCGCCGGGCCTTTGGCGCAGATAATCGGAATAGCCGCCGGGATACTCCATCGCCGATCCACCACCCTCCACCGCGATCGTCGATGTCACCACGCGGTCCAGGAAGTCGCGGTCATGGCTGACCAGCAGGATCGTGCCCTCGTAATCGGCCAGCAGCTCCTGCAGCAGATCCAGCGTGTCCATGTCGAGGTCGTTGGTCGGTTCGTCCAGCACCAGCAGGTTCGATGGCCGAGCCAGCGCTCGGGCCAGCAGCAGGCGGTTGCGCTCGCCGCCGGACAGGCTCTCCACCGGGCTGCGGGCCTGGTTGTCGGCGAACAGGAAGTCGCGCATATAGGCGACCACATGGCGCGGTCGGTTGCCGACCATCACCTGGTCCCCGCCGCCGGGGCAGAGCAGGCTCCAGGGCGTCTCGCCGGGCGCCAGCGCCTCGCGCGTCTGGTCCAGATAGACCATCTCGATATTGGTCCCCAATCGCAGTTCGCCGCTGTCCGGCTGCAGATCGCCGATCAGCATGCGCAGCAATGTCGTCTTGCCGGCGCCGTTCGGCCCGATGATGCCGATCCGGTCGCCGCGCAGGATGCGGGTGGAAAAGCCGCAGATTACCTCGTTGGCGTCATAAGCTTTGGCAATGTCCCTCGCTTCGATCACCCGTTTGCCGGCGCCCCCCGCCTCTGCCGCCTCCATCCGCACGCTACCGGTTCGGCCGGCCTGTCCGGCGCGTCTGGCCCGCAATTCATGCAGGCGGCGCAAACGGCCCTGGTTGCGCTTGCGCCGGGCCGTAATGCCCTGATGCGACCAGGTCGTTTCCTGGGCGATCAGCTTGTCCAGCTTGGCGGTCTCGACGGCCTCGCGTTCCAGAATCTCTTCCGACCAGGCCTCGAAATGCGCAAAGCCCTTGTCCGAGCGCAGCAGTCGCCCCCGGTCCAGCCACAGGGTGCAGTTGGTGATGCGTTCCAGGAAGGCGCGGTCATGACTTATGACAATCAGGCCGAACCGCCCGCCCGCCAGCCGCTGCTCCAGCCATTCGATCGCCGGCAGGTCCAGATGGTTGGTCGGCTCGTCTAGCAGCAGCACGTCCGGGCCGCCGACCATTGCCCGCGCCAGCGCAGCGCGCCGGGTCTCACCGCCCGACAGCTCGTCGGTGGGTCTGGCCCCGTCCAGCGACAGGCTGTGCAGCAAGGCCTCGGCCATATGGGCCGCATGCTCCTCGCCCTCGGGCAGGCCGGCGGCGGCGTAATCCAGCACGGTGTCGTAGCCGGAAAGGTCGGGTTCCTGCGGCAGATAGGCGACCCGGACCCCCAGTTGAATCAGCCGTTCGCCCGAATCAGGCTCGATCTGGCCGGCCAGCAGCTTCAGCAGCGTCGACTTGCCCGACCCATTGCGCCCGACCAGCGCGATTCGTTCGCCCCGGCATACCGCCAGGTCGGCCTTGTCGAACAGCGGATTGCCGCCAAAACCCAGCGACACATCCTTCAATGAAAGCAGCGGTGCGGCCACGAAACCGGTATCCCCGTTATTGCGCGGCGGATGTCATGCCTCAACCTGGCCTTAGGCGCAAGGCGGGAAAATTATTTTGCTTTGGTAAGCTTCGCGACCGCTTCGTTCAACTGGCTCATGCGGCGGTGTTCGCCCTGGCTGCTGTCGGGGTGGTGGATAGCCGCCAGTTTTCTGTATCGTTTCTTGATTTCATCGGTCGTCGGTGTGACGTCAGGTGGAAATCCGAGGACATAGAGCGCATCCGCCCGTTTCCTGATCCCCTGTTCCAGGGGTTCAAAGGACATCGCCTTGACCTGGTAGCGCAAGCGGGTGAGTTCGGAACGCGCCTCCTTCAGCCGCTGGTCGCTGCCGGGGACGCGCCCGTCCTCGATTTTTACCGTGTAGTCGCCGCTATCCATGGCCAGCGCCAAGGCGAGCGCGCTACGGATACCCGCCGGATCGTGGCCGCCAGCCAGCCGAACCTGCAGGCGAGGCTTGCGGCGCCAGTTCTTGCCTTCGTTGGCGCCGGATTTCAGGATCACCGTCTCGCGGTCGCCGGGGGCCGGTTCGCCCGGATCGGGGAATTGCGCTGCTTCGTTCGGCATCAACAGCAGGACCGCCCGGGCCAGTTCGCCGGCATTCACGCCCCGACGCTCGGCAAGTTCCAATATTGTGTCCCGAAAATCGCTTGCACAGGGAACCACATAGGATCGGTTCCCGGGTTCTTTCGGCGGCTGATCGTTGGCGTGCGGCATGGCGTCGAAATCGTCCGGATGTTCCAGCTTGTCGCCCAGCCACAAGCGCCGGCGGCGTGAACGCAGGACTTTGGCCTTACGCAGCGCTTCGCCATAGACTATCCGAGGGTCTGTCATATTCGTCAACTAAGAATGCAGTTTCCAGTGTGCGAGCAGATCCGAGAATGCCCGTTTCGCCTTGGGGAAACAGCAAGTATCGTGCCGAATTTTAGTTAACGGTCGGGGGTGGCGGTCAACCCCGCAATGTGCCGCCAGTCTGTTTGGTTACGGCGGCGACGATGGCGGCCGAGACCTTCTCGATGTCCTCGTCGGTCAGCGTCCGCTCCGTCGGCTGCAGCGTGACCGCGATGGCCACCGATTTTCTGCCTTCCCCGACGCCCTCGCCCTCATAGATATCGAACAGGCGGACATCGGCGATCAGCACCTTGTCGGCGCCCCGGGCGGCGCGAATCAGGCTGTCGGCCGTCACATCCGCAGCGACGATGAAGGCGAAATCGCGGCCCAGCGGCTGGAATGGCGAGGGCCGGAGCAACGGCCTGGTCTTTCCACCCTTGGCGCGGGGCCGAGGCGCCTTGTGGATGAAAATTTCAAAACCGGCGGCCGGGCCTTTTACGTCCATGGCCTTCAGTACGCGCGGGTGCAGTTCGCCGAACCAGGCCAGAACGTTCGGCCCCAGGCGCAACGCGCCCGATCGCCCCGGGTGATACCAGGCCGGCGCATCGCGACTGACTTGAAGATTGTCGACCGGGGCGCCGCAGGCTGCCAGCACGGCCATCGCATCGGCCTTGGCGTCGAATGCGTCGATTGGTCGCGGCGGCTGGGCCCAGTGGCGCGGGCCGCTGCGGCCGGTACGCAGGCCGGCGGCCAGGATATCCTCGCCCTCCGGCGTGTCGTCGCGCCAGGCCGGTCCGACCTCGAACAGGCCGGCGTCGCCGTAGCCGCGATCCGCGTTCCGGCCCGCCGCCGCCAGCAGGTTCGGCAGGATCGATGGCCGCATGACCGATAAATCCGCGCTAATCGGATTTTCCAGGCGCAACGAATCCGGCACGCCGCCGAACAGCTTGGCGTGGTCTTCATGCATGAAGGACCAGGTCACCGCCTCCATCATGCCGCGCCCCGCCAGCACCTTGCGGGCAAAGCCCTCGCGACGCTGGCCGACGGTCAGGATTTGCTCGGGCAGGGCGCTGTCGCGATCCAGCGGCACCACGGGGATATTGTCGAACCCGTTGACCCGCAGGACTTCCTCGACAAGGCAGGCCTCGCCATCGATATCCGGGCGCCAGGACGGTGTTGTGGC
>DAOVHN010000071.1 GCA_030671915.1 Pseudomonadota bacterium | reverse complement strand
GGGCCGAGAAGACATGGCGTTCCAGGAACCAGCCGGTCAGTCGCAATCCCTTTTCCAACTGGCCGATATCAGGCGCCCCGCCCTCGGGCGACAGGAAACGCGGCAGCGGCAGCAGCTTGTCGCGCCAGGGCTCGCCCGCAGACAGCGAAACCGCCCGGCCGCTTTTCGGCGAGACGAAAGCCAGCCCGTCATTACTGCCGGTCGAGGCGCAAGAGCCGAGATCGAGCCCGAAGCCGAGGTCGGCGAGCAGGCGAAGCTCCCAGCGAATATAAGCCTCGGCCCAGCCGGGCCGGTCCAGCGCCTCCAGCAGTTCGCCCAGCAGGTGAAACAATTCGGGATGCGGCGCGCGTTCGGGGAGGGCGGCCTCGACCAGCGCGGTTGCCGCCGTCAGCGCCGCCAGCGGCCCCGGCTGGTCGTAAAGCGCGGCATGGCTCACCATCGGCTCGACCGCGAGAGTTCCCAGATGCTCCTCCAGCCGCGCACGCCAAGTCGCCGAAACGGAATTGCCCGGCTGCAAAAACCCCCGCATCCGCCGCGACCCCCCACCCCGCACCAGCCCGGCATGGCGGCCGTGGCCCAGCGTCAGCAAGCTGACGATCGCCGCGCTCTCACCGTGGCGACGGACCGCCAGGACAATCCCTTCGTCGCTCCATTCCATGGGGGCAGTCTAACAGGATGAGGCGTATGTCGCATCCAGCGCACACCCGAGGATCGGGGCAAATGAACGGTTCGCATCTGTGCTTTATTCCTCATTAACAGTATTACTGTAACGTCATACCACCAGAAAGGGCCGCTAACATGGGCGGTTCTCGAAACCTTCCTGACAGGATAAAGGTCCGCCAAACAGATACAACGAAACGGTCGGAGTGAGAGAGAGTTCCAACACAATCGTCAAAGGAACATGCCGATGAAAGCAAGTTTGAGTTCCCAAAAACCGTTTCCGTTCCTCGCAATTGCCGTGCTGGCGAGCATGTCCGTGGCGGGCTGCTCGTCCGGCCCGGATATCAAGCCCCCTCCGCCTGCACCGGTTCCGCAAGCCGAGGCGCCCAGCGCCGAGGCCGCTGAATTGCAAACATCGCTGGCGGCCATGGACCGCAGTCTGGTCGAGCAATGGCAGGCGCTCGCGGAGACCCAGCGCCTAGTCGCCGATCTGGCCAGGCCGTGCAACGGCGGTGGCCAATCCGATATGACCCAGCTGGAGCAGCAAAATCTGGAACAACAATTACAGAAGCAACAGCAGATCCTGCAGACGATGTCTCAAGTCTCGAAAATGTTGCGGGATACAACCGAAGCCATCGTTAGAAAAACTGGCGGTTAAAGAATCAGGAGACGACGTTGAAAGCCCAAGGCACCGGCTATCACTGAGGCGCGGGAGCCTGTTACCCCGGCGGCTGCAAGCCACGCGACCGGGGTCCCGTCGGTCCATTTGCGTGTCGGCGGTAGACGCTGGAGGTTTCTTATCCATTCGCAAAGGAGCAAGCCGATGAAAACAAGTTTGAGTTCCCATAAACCGTTTCCGATCCTTGCAATCGCCGTGCTGGCGACCATGTCCGTGGCGGGTTGCTCGTCCGGCCCGGATATCAAGCCCCCTCCGTCTGCACCGGTTCCGCAGGCGGACGCGCCCAGCGCCCAGACAGCTGAATTGCAAACTTCGCTAGCGGCCATGGACCGCAATCTGGTCGAGCTATGGCAGGCGCAGGCGGAGACGCAGCGCCTGGCCGCCGAACTGGGCAGATCGTGCGGTGGCGGTGGTGCCGACACGGGCCAGAAATTGCAGCTTCAGCTACAGGACGCAATGAATCAGCAGCAGCAAGCAATGCAAATTCTCTCTAATCTTATGAAGAATCAGCACGATACGCTCAAGGCCGTCATCCAGAACCTGAGATGAAATCACAGCGGCCGTGAAGGCCGGGAGCCAGAGCCCGGCACCGGGACGGAAGGCTTCCGTCACCCCGGCGGCGGGGCGACCACCTTGGCGTAGGCGTCGCCTTCGACGGTACGGCCTACATTGGCGAAGACGTCGAGGGTGACCTGGAATGCCTCGCGGGTGATCTCCACATGGGGGGACCAGTTGCCGAGCTTCTGGTAGGCCTCGATGGTGTTGGCCAGGACTTCCTGGTCGATGTCGGGGAAATGGTCGCGCTCAACGGCGGCAATTTCCTTCGCCGGGGTCTCGTTGATCCATATGCGGGCCTTGGCATAAGCGCGGGTGAAGGCGCGGGCCATGTCCGTTTCCAGCCATTCGCGCGTCGCGGCCAGGCTGGAGAAGGCGCAAGGGCCGATGGCGTCGCCCAGGCCGGTTACCACATAGCCAACGCCGTCATGCTCGAGCTGCTGCGGGGCCGGGCCCTGCTGATGGATGTAATCGCCATCGCCGGCGCGGAAGGCCGCGTCCATCTCGCCCACATTGCCGGCGTCCACGGCGATAATCGAGCCGTAATCCAGCCCCTGCTTCTTGCAGGCATATTTGAACATCGCCAGCGGCTGCCCGCCATGGTCGACCAGGACACGCTTGCCTGCGAGCTTGGACCAGGCAAAATCCGGGTCGGGCTCGCGCGCGGTCAGGAAGAAGCCGTCCTTCTCGTTGACCTGGGCGAAATGGACGGCGGGCGGATCCTCGCCCTTTTCCAGCGAGCTGAGCCCCTGCGACGGCGCGGATTGCACCACATGCGCGCTGCCGTCCAGCAGGGCGGCGATGGCGGACACACCGGGCGCCGAGAGCGACAGCGCCGGCTCCAGCCCCTCATCGGCCAGGAAGCCGCCGGCCGCGGTGGCGATCAGCGGGCTGTAGAAAGCCGAGAAACGGGTGAACTGAATATTGATGCGCGCCATGATGCGTCCTCTCCCTTTGAATTAATTCAGCGATAGAATTTGCCGGGCCGTCCCGATGCAATCAACCGCGAATTTCGACCCCGGCCCATTCCTCGAGCAGTTTCGCGACCGAGGTGAAATCCGAATCGCCACCGAATTTCGCGTTGGTGATGGCCATCATCTCGCGGATCACCGCCCCGGCGACCATCGGCACCCCCAGCGCCTCCGCCTCGTCGACGCAGAGCCGCACATCCTTGTAGGCCAGGCCCGTGGCGAAACCGGCATCGAATGTTCGCGGCAGGATATTGCGGGGAAATTTGTCCTGGGTGGCGCTGTTGCGGCCAGTGCCGGCATTGAAGATATCGACCATGACCTTCGGGTCCAGCCCCGCCTTCACTCCCATGGCCACGACCTCCGACGTCAGCGTCAGGGCGGCGGTGGACAACATATTGTTGCCCAGCTTGGCAATCTGCCCCTGCCCCGGATTCTCGCCTACGAAGAACACCTTGCCGAAAACCTCCAGCAGGCCGGCGATCCCGTCACGGGTGGCCTGCGGGCAGGACAGCATCACCGCCAGCGTGCCCGCCACCGCGCCCTTGACCCCGCCGCTGACCGGCGCGTCGGCCCAGACGATGTCCTTCCCGGCGAGGCGCGCCGCCACCTCGCAGGCAACGACGGTCCCCGTTGTCGAGAGGTCGACCATGGTACGAATGCGCGCGCCTTCGATCAGCCCGCCTTCCTCCAGTGCGACCGCCCGCACCACGGCGGGCGTCGGCAGGCTGGTGAAGACGATCTCGGCGGCATCGGCGACGTCGCGGGCCGTTCCGGCCGACACAGCGCCCAGGCCGGTCAGTGTCTGCATCGCCGCGGGGTCGGTATCGAACACACAAAGCGCATGGCCGGCCTCCAGCAGGCGCTTCGACATGGGTCCGCCCATCTGCCCCAACCCGACGAATCCGTATGTCTGCCCCGTCATTCCGTGCTTCCTCCCAGCTTTTTCGCGGCCCCGCTCCTTGGTATTACGCGTCGAAATCCAGGCCCCAGTCGCGGTAGCGGTCGGGGTCGTCGCCCCATTTCTCGCGCACCTTGACGAACAGGAACAAATGGACCCGGCAGCCCAGCATCTCCTCGAGGTCCAGGCGCGAGGCCTCGCCGACGGCCTTTATCATCTGGCCGCCCTTGCCCAGCACAATCGATTTCTGGGTGTCGCGCTGGACATAGATAACCTGTGCAATGCGCACGCTGCCGTCCGGCTTGTCCTCCCATTCCTCGGTCTCGACCGTCAGCGCATAGGGCAGTTCCTGGCGCAGTTTCAGGAACAGCTTCTCGCGGGTCATCTCGGCCGCGAGATGGCGCTCGGCCATGTCGGACAGCTGATCTTCCGGGTAGAGCCACGGGCCCTCGGGCAGGCGCCCGACAAGCGTTTCGGCCAGGTCTTCGACCCCGTCGCCGGTAGTCGCCGATATCATGAAGATATCGGTAAAAATGCCGCTCTCGTTCAGGGTGGCGGCCAATTCCAACAGCTTTTCGCGCTTCACCAGGTCGATCTTGTTCAGGGCCAGAATCGCCTTGCGGCCGGCCTTTTCCAGCCCCTCTACAATGCGCCGCACATCATGCGTCACGCCCTTCTGCGCATCCACCAGCAGCACCACGATATCGGCGTCCGCGGCCCCGGCCCAGGCGGCCGCGACCATGGCGCGGTCCAGCCGCCGTTTGGGCTGGAAAATGCCGGGCGTATCGACAAATACAAGCTGTGCGTCGCCGCGGATCGCAAGTCCCAGCACGCGGGTCCGCGTGGTCTGCACCTTGGGCGTGACGATCGAAACCTTGGCACCGACCAGATGGTTCAGCAATGTCGATTTACCGGCGTTGGGCGCGCCCAGAAGCGCCACGAAGCCACAACGTTTGGGAGCCTCAGCCATTCGCGGCACCCAGTCGTTCAAGCAGCAATTCGGCGGCGGCCTGCTCGGCCATGCGCTTGGTGGCGCCCTCGCCGCGCTCTGGCGGGTATTTAGCGACCCGGACCTCAATGGTGAAATGCGGCGCATGGTCCGGCCCGCTGCGGGCCACCGTGCGGTAGTCCGGCAGGTCGAAGCCCTTGCCCTGAGCCCATTCCTGCAGGCTGGTCTTGGCGTCCTTGGGCGGCGTCTTTTCGGCGGTCATAAGGTCTTGCCAGTGGCGTTCGAGAAAGCGCCGGGCCGGCTCCAGCCCACCGTCGCGATAAATAGCGCCGATAAGCGCCTCGCAGACATCGGACAGAATTGCCGGATTCTCGTGCCCGCCGGCGTCCTCCTCGCCCTTGCTGAGGTTAATCAACGGCCCCAGGTCCAGCTTAACCGCAACCTCGGCCAGCGTCTCGCGGCGCACCAGTGCAACCAGCCGCTTGGCGAGCGCGCCTTCATCTTCATGTGGGTAATGTTCATACAGAAGATCGGCGATCACCAGGGCCAGCACGCGGTCGCCCAGGAACTCCAGCCGCTCGTAGGTTGGTTCGCCACGCCCCGCGGCGCTTCTGTGTGTGAGCGCGATCCGGGCCAGTTCCGGATCGTTGAACTCGTACTCTAAAATTTCGGTCAGTTCACGCATCGGTCCGACCGGCGGGTCCGGTCACTCCACGCCATCGAAAAGACGACTGTAGCGGACCGCGAAGGGCCATTTCCAGAACTCCCAGAGCGCGGCGCTGCCGTCGGTCGAGAAAAACAGAATTTCGGCCCGCCCAACCATATTTTCAGCCGGGATAAAACCGATCACGCGGCTGTCCGCGGAATTATCGCGATTGTCACCCATGGCAAAGTAATGGCCCGCCGGCACGGTGAATTCGTCGGTGTTGTCCGAACGTCCCTCGTCGCCGGCAGTTTCCAGAATTCTATGGGTCCGGCCGTTGGGCAACGTCTCGATATATTGCACGGCCTTACGCCCATAGGCATCCACGACAAAATCCTCGATCCGCTCGCGCTCTACCGCCTCGCCATTAATGTGCAGAATTCCGTCGAGGACCTGGATGCGGTCGCCGGGCAGCCCGATGATCCGCTTGATATAATCGATTTCGTTTTCCGGGGGCTTGCGGAATACCGCCACGTCGCCGCGCTCGACCGGGCTTTCCCAGATACGGCCGCTGAAGGGTGGAAAGCCGAACGGAAAGGAGTAGCGGCTGTAACCGTATGTGTATTTCGAAACGAACAGGTAATCGCCGACCAGCAAGGTCGGTTTCATCGATCCCGAGGGAATATTGAACGGCTCGAACGCGACGATGCGCACCGCGATGGCGATCAGGAATGCGTAAAAAACAGTTTGAACGGTGTCGTTCCACAGCCAGGCGCGCAGACCCGACGGCTCATCCCCGCCGTCCGCGGCTTTTTTCTTCACGGCCTCGGTTTCCTGAATTTCACCGGCTTCGACCCGGTCGGTCTTGTCGGTGTTATTATTGGATGTCATGAATTCTCCCGCGCGGCGCGCGTTGTCCTGTCTAATGCGTGGCTGATATGGGGGGCGAAAGGTCGCCCTGTCAATGCCCGCCCCGGCTATTTCCCATCATCGGGTATGGCGGAAATGATCACGATCGCCTGCGCCAGGGGGAAATCGTCGGTGATCGTCAGGTCGATCTGGACTTTCATGCCGGCCGGCGTCATTTCCACCAGGCGGTCCAGCGCCCCGCCGGTCAGCGCCATCGTCGGCTTGCCCGAGGGCAGGTTGACCACGCCGAGATCGCGCCAGAACACACCGTTACGAAACCCGGTGCCAAGGGCCTTGGAGCAGGCTTCCTTGGCCGCGAACCGCTTGGCGTAACTGGCGGCGCGGTTGGCGCGCCGGTCCGACTTCCGCTGTTCGGTTTCGGTGAAAATCCGTTCCACGAACCGCCCGCCGAACCGGTCCAGGCTCTTCTCGACGCGGCGGATATCGATCAGGTCGTTGCCGATCCCCAGGATCATCACGCGCTCTGCTGACCCTGCGCGTCGGCCCGGGCCTTGTCCATCATGGCCCGCATGCGCTTGATCGTACTGTCCAGCCCGCCGAAGATCGCCTCGCCGATCAGGAAATGGCCGATATTCAGTTCCGCGACCTGCGGAATGGCGGCCACGGAAGCGACATTGTCGAATGTCAGGCCATGCCCGGCATGGCATTCAAGCCCGATCTCGTCGCACCAGGCGGCCGCGTCGCGCAAGCGGCCCAGTTCGGCGTCGCGCGCCGTGCCCTGAAGATTGGCGTAGCTGCCGGTGTGCAATTCAACAACCGGCGCGCCCAGCGCCACGGCCGCGTCGAGTTGCGCCGGGTCGGGCTCGACAAAAAGCGATACCCGGCAGCCCGCCTCGCCCAGCGCCTCGACATACGGCTTCAGCCTGTCGAAGCCGCCGGCGGCGTCCAGCCCGCCCTCGGTGGTCCTCTCCTCGCGCTTTTCAGGCACGAGGCAGGCCGCATGGGGCTTGTGTCGCAGCGCAATTTCCAGCATCTCGTCCGTTGCCGCCATCTCGAAATTCAGCGGCAGGTCGATCTCCGCCACGAGGCGCGTGATGTCGCCGTCGGTTATGTGACGGCGATCCTCGCGCAGATGGGCGGTGATGCCATCGGCGCCGGCATTGGCCGCCAGTTTCGCCGCACGGACCGGATCGGGATCGGGGCCGCCGCGGGCATTCCGGATCGTCGCCACATGATCGATATTGACCCCAAGCCTCAGTGCTCGCTTTATCATCATCCGTTAGCCTCCTTCGCCACCTGACTGTTACCCGCCGGCAGCGTCTCCACGGAATCGTATTCTTCGGACATATCCGCCTCTACGGTCTCTTGCAATGCAGCCGCCCGCAGTTTGTCCTGCTTGCGCCGTCGGCGCGCAATGCGCTTGACCTGATAAGTGGCGACCAGCGGCTTGAGGATCAAATAGAAAGCCAGCCAGACGAGGACAAACGTCGGGATACTGCCAACTATCATCGGCCACAGGATCGCCCACAGATTATCCAGGTAAGCCCAGTCAACGTTGAGGCTTAACAACGCCCGCCCCATAACGCCCGGCAAATCGACGATTATCGCCAAAGCATCCGGCTTGGCGTCGCCAGCTCCGCCCGCTCCCATGCGGCGGCCCAGTTCATAGATCCAGAGCCAGATGAACGGGAAAGTCCAGGGATTGCCGATCGCGGTACCCAAAAGCCCGGCCACAATATTGCCGCGCGTCAGCCAGGAAATCAGGACAGCGAGCACGAAATGGCTGCCGACGAACGGGGTGAAAGAAACCGCCGCGCCCGCCGCGAAACCACCGGCAATGCTGTGCGGCGTGCCGTGCAGCCGCCCGACACGGTGCCAAACATAGGTCATCGAACGGCGAAAACCGATCTGCGGCCAGATCAGGTTTCCCACCTTGTGATGAACCGGCTGTTGTTTGCGTCTCCTGAACATTTCTCTTCACAATAAACTGTTACGCATTGCGGCGTAACGTGAAATTTTTGTTGTTGCCTGACCCTTCCCGCCTTAACCGCGGGCGCGGTCGACCGAGTTCACCACACGGGTCGCCCTGAGTGCGGCCATGATATCCGTCAGTTGTTTAATGTCCGTTACCTCGATGTCGATGAGCATCTCGAAAAAATCCACCGAACGATGAACGATTTTCAGATTACTTATATTCCCGCCATCGCGCCCTATTACCGTGGAAATCGCCGCCAGCGCACCCGGTTCGTTGTTCATCAGCACATGGATTCGCCCGACATGGAAGGGGGTTTCTTCACCGCCGACTTCCCATGAAACGTCCAGCCAGCGCTCGGGCATTTCAGCGAAACTTTCCAAGGTTTCGCAGTCGATGGTGTGGATGGACACACCTTTGCCCGTTGCGACAATGCCG
>DAOVHN010000181.1 GCA_030671915.1 Pseudomonadota bacterium | reverse complement strand
CGAGTTTGGCCGCTACGTGCCCTACCAGACCCATCTGCCGCGCCCCGTGGTTGGCGCCCAGGGGCTGGAGGCCAACGCCTGGCACTGGGCGTGGGAGCGCCACGGCGCGCCGCAGTTGAACCAGCGTTTCGACCGCCAGGCCGGGCGCGAGATGAAGGACGCCGACTGGGCGGCCTGGGCCGCATACAAGGTGATCGTCGAGGCGGTGGCGCGCACCGGCGGCACGGATTTCGACGCGGTGACTGCTTATCTGAAGGGCGAGGCGCTTACCTTCGATGCCTACAAGGGCAACCCGGCCAGCTTCCGCCCCTGGAACAACCAGCTGCGCCAGCCGATCCTGCTGCATACCCACAACGCCGTTGCCGCCCGCGCCCCGCTGGACGGCTTCCTGCACCGCCGCGACGTGCTGGACACCCTGGGCATCGACGAGCCGGAGAGCAAGTGCCGGTTCTGACCGGTATTCTCCGTCCCAACAATACAATAATGCGAGCCTGACCCCAAAGGCTCGGGGGTCAGGCTCGTATTATTGTATTGTTGGATGCGGCGGAAAGATGCCCTATCTGATTTCGAACTCTATTTCGCCCAGCTGGCCGAAATCGGCGACATAGCGGCCCGGTTGGCTCTCGACGCGCTTGCCGATGACGCCGGTCGACAGATAATGCCCCGGCTCGATCACGCGGCCCTGGCCGACCGCGACATTGACCAGCCACAAGGCGGCTTCCCACGGGTCGCCCATCGCGTCGGCGCCCGTGCCCTTGCTGATCCCCTTGCCGTCACGCTTCATCACGGCCCCCAGTTTGGCGAGGTTCAGCCCCTCGGCGGATTGCTCTTCGCCGACGATCAGGATATGGGCCGAGACATTGTTGGCGACGATGTCGGTGACCGTCAGCTTGCGCGCCTGGGATTCCGGGAAGCCGCCGGCCGGCGCCTCGATGACCGGCGCGACGCCGCGGATCAGCGGCTTCAGCGCCGCGACATCCGCCACCGGCGTGTCGATCCGCGCGCCCGCCACGAAGGCGATCTCGGTTTCCAGCAGCATATGGCGGCCCTTCGGCGGGCCGATCGTATCCCCGCTCCGGCGCAGGCCCGAGGCCGGAATCACCCCGAATACCGGATCGTCGATATCGAACCACCAGCGCGCCAGCTTGCCGGTCAGCCCCGCCTTGTATCCGGCCACCCCGTCGCCGCCCGCCAGCATGTGATCGACCACCGCCTGCTGCACCCGATAGGCCCCGTCGAGGTCGATCTTCGGATCCAGCACCGATATCCGAGGCGTCTCCGCCGCGGCCGCATTGGCTTCGATGATCGCCTCCGCCAGTGCCGCCTCGTCGGCCCGCGCGGGCAGGGCCGCGAGGGTGAGCGCCAGCGTCGACGCGATAATGGTGGCAAGTTTTTTCATCGCCACACCATACTACCGCAAATATTACCGGGACCTGAACACCGTGGTTTCAACCCCGGCGGCGCCTTCGAGGCTTGCCGCCCGCATCGTTGTTGGGGCCGGCGGTTTTGCGCTTCGGCAGGGCGACGACGGCCGACAGGTTGGGGTAGGCGGCGGTCTTGTGGGGCAGGGCCATGGCCTCGACGAAATGTTCCTGGAAGCGCGGCTCGACCGCGGTCTCGACCTTTTCGATGTCGCGCACGACTCGTTCGATCTCGGCCCGCGCGCCGGCGTTCAGCAAGACGATGCGCGCGCCGGTACCCGCCGCGTTGCCGGCGGACTGAACGTGGTCGAGCGGGCAGTCCGGGATCATGCCCAGCACCATCGCGTATTTCGGGTCGATATGGGCGCCGAAGGCGCCGGCCAGCACGACCCGTTCCACCGTCTCGATCTCCATGCGGTCCATCAGCAGCCGCGCCCCTGCGTACAGCGCCGCCTTGGCGAGCTGGATGGCGCGGATGTCGGTCTGGGTGACGACGATCTCCGGCTCGCCCCGGTGCAGTACGTACGACCATGTACGCCCCTGTTGCACCAGGCGGTCGGTGCGGTCCGCCAGCGATCCGTCGATAATGCCGTCGGGGGTGACCAGCCCGGCCAGGAACATCTCGGCGATGACCTCGATAATGCCGGATCCGCAAATGCCGGTGACACCCGTACGCTTGACGACCTTGGCGAATTTTTCCTCGTCCGACCAAGCCTTCGATCCGATCACGCTGAACCGAGGTTCCAGGGTTTGCCTGTCGATGCGTACGCGTTCGATGGCGCCGGGCGCAGCGCGCTGGCCGGAAGATATCTGCGCGCCTTCGAAGGCCGGGCCGGTCGGGCTGGAACAGGCCATCAGCCTGTCCCGGTTGCCCAGCACGATTTCCGCGTTGGTGCCGACATCGACAATCAGCGCCATCTCGTCGCGCTGGTAGGGCGCCTCCGACAGCACCACCGCGGCGGCGTCCGCGCCCACATGGCCGGCGACGCAGGGCAGGGTATAGACCCGTGCGCCCTGGTTGACCGCATGGATGTCGAGCGACCGCGCGGTGACCAGTTGGGCGCCGTCGGTCGCCAGCGCGAAGGGCGCGCCGCCCAGTTCCACCGGATTGATGCCCAGCACCAGGTGATGCATCACCGGATTGCCGACGATGGTGATTTCCAGAATGTCGTTCGCCTCGATGCCGGCCTCGCGCGCGGCATCGGCGGCCAGCTTGTCGATCGCGTTCCTGATTTCCGCGATCAGCTCGTCCTCGCCGCCGGGATGCATCATGATATAGCTGACCCGGCTCATCAGATCCTCGCCGAAACGGATCTGCGGGTTCATCGCGCCGACCGACGCCACCACATCGCCCGAAGGCAGATCGGTCAGATGCGCCGCCACCGTGGTTGTGCCGACGTCGATGGCCAGCCCGAAGGCGCGGTCATGGAAACCGGGCCAGACATGGATCAGCGCGCCGTCGCTGCGCACCGCCGCGGTCGCTGTCCAGCCGCCTTGCCGCAACGCCGGCTGTAGCGCCTGCAGCGCATGCAAATCCGCGGCGCCGAGCTCGACGTTCCACTGGTCGCGCAGTGCCTCTTTCAGACGCTCCAGATCGCCGGTCGGGTCATGCATGTCCGGCTCGCGCACCTCGACATAACAAAGCCGCACCAGCGGGTCGATTTCGATGGAACGGGCCTCGGCGCGCTTGCGCACGACTTGGCGGTGGACCTGGCTTTCCTCCGGCACGTCGATAACCAGATCGCCGAGTATCTGGCTGTGG
The DNA here is from genome assembly GCA_030671915.1 of Pseudomonadota bacterium. Lineage (GTDB taxonomy): Bacteria > Pseudomonadota > Alphaproteobacteria > UBA8366 > JADFVY01 > JADFVY01. The sequence continues at coordinate 2,589 of DAOVHN010000181.1, read as the reverse complement.
CAGCCCAGCCGCCGGCCTTCCTCCAAGCCGCGTTTTTCGGCGTAATGCCGTTCCGCCGGCCCGAATGGGGACAGGTGATCGCCGCGCGACGAAATGCCGAATTTGGCGAAATCCCCGCTGCTGACGTTGATCTGGCAGCGCCCGCAAATCCCGCGCCCGCCGCAGACCGAATCCAGATCCACGCCCAGCGACCGCGCCGCCTCCAGCACGGTCGTCCCCTGCGCGAAGGCCCCGCGCTTACCCGACGGCGTGAAAACGACGGTGGCCTCCGCGGTTTTGGTCATGGCGGGGCGTGGCCTCAGGCGCGGCGGCGGCGGCGGCCCTCGCGGTCGCGGCGGCTGCCTCCGGCGCCGGCCTCGACGGGCGCGGCGGGCTCGCGGTATTTCTTGATCCAGCGCATGCAGTCGGGGTCGCGACCCATCATCACGTCGGCGCCGCGGATGCCGGTCATTTCCTCTTCATGCAGCGGGTTCATGATGGCCGACGTCATGCCAGCCCCGATCGCCATGGACAGGAAGGAAGCATTCATGCCGTGCCGGTTCGGCAGACCGAAGCTGATATTCGACGCGCCGCAGGTGGTGTTGACCTTCAGTTCGTCATGCAGCCGGCGGATCAGCCGGAACACCGATGCGCCGGCCTTGTTTACCGCGCCCACCGGCATAACCAGCGGGTCGACCACGATGTCGCTGGCCGGGATGCCGAAGTCCGCGGCGCGCTCGACAATCTTCCTGGCGACCTCGAAGCGCATGTCCGGGTCTTCGGAAATGCCGGTTTCGTCATTGGAAATGGCGACAACGGCCGCGCCGTATTTCTTGATCAGGGGCAGCACCTCCTCAAGCCGTTCGTCCTCGCCGGTCACCGAATTGACCAGCGCCTTGCCCTTGTATACCGACAGCCCGGATTCCAGCGCCGCGACGATCGAGGAATCGATCGACAGCGGCACGTCCACCAGGCCCTGCACCAGCTTGATCGTCTCGGCCAGGATCGCCGGTTCGTCGGCCAGCGGGATGCCGGCATTGATGTCCAGCATATTGGCGCCGGCCTCCACCTGGGCCACCGCGTCCGCCTCGACGCGGCTGTAGTCGCCCTTTTTCATCTCCTCCATCAGGAGCTTGCGTCCCGTGGGGTTGATCCGCTCTCCGATGACGCAGAACGGACGTTCGAAGCCGATAACGACTTCCTTCCTGTCGGAACTGACGACGGTGTCGGTCATATCGCGCAACCTTATGCTTTGAATGTGAATACCGCACGGGGGCCGCACCACGCGAGCCCCCGAATTCCGGAAAAAATAATACAATCGCCCCGCCACCCGTTATCGCCGCGCCGCGCCAATTACCATCCAAACCGCGCCACGGGGACTGTCGTGAATCCTCCGATTTCCCGGGAGGAGCGCGGCGAGCCGTTAAAGTTTCAAGTTGAAGGGGATATGGGGATAAGGGGAGTAGCCTGAGTGGCGTGGCTTCTCCCCTCATCTCCCTTTATCCCCACATCTCCTTATCACTTAAATTCTTACGGCTATAATTGGTTCAGGTGGGTTTACTACGGCGTTTCGAGCGTTCGATCCCGTGTTATCATGCGCCATGCGCAGGGGAAGGACATTCGCCATTCTGGCCGCCGCGATGCTGGCTGGCTGGCCGCAGGCCGCGGCCGGGCAGGCGGAGGAGGATATCCGCTGGGTCGATCGGCAGGGATCGTCCAGCGACTGCATCGGTTCGCCCGTCAGTGCGGGTTGCGCCGTGGAGACGGCGCTGGCCTGCCGAGTGCGGCGCGACGCGGCACTGTGCGGGGCGGTGGGGCTGGCCCTGCCGCGCGAGGAAGAACTGCCCTTCGCGCGTCGCAATCCCGACCCGTTCGCCATCGTCGAGGCCACCGGCGTCAAATATCTGATCCATGACGAGGAGCAAGGCGACAGTCGCCGGATCGGCGTGTCAGTGCGGTTCCACGGCAAGTACGGGCTGAACTGGCCCGACCGGGGCTGGCGGCGGCTGATCTACGGCGTCCGGCGCGCGGGTGGGGCCTGGCTGGTGGACGATATCTCCTGGCAGCCCTGGATTCGCATGATCGGTCCGCGCGACGCCTCCAGCAAATGCATCGGCGCGGGGGATACGCCGGTCTGCGCAGTGGAAACCCATATCGCCTGCCGGCTGCGCGACGACGCGGCGCTCTGCGCGGATGCGGGTGGGCTGGAGCCCAGACATTTCCGGCCGAAAGGCGCGACGGTGCTCTACACCATCGACCGCATCCGCAAATGGGAACCGCCGGAGCTCGCCGTGCCAGGCAGCATCGTTGTGGTAGTCTGGGTCGCCGAATCCACCGACTTGCCCCCGCCGGGCACGGCCAACCCAGGCAGCTACTACATCGCCCGCCCCGGTTTCGTCGCCGTCAGCTACACCCTGGAACGCCTGCGCGGCCAATGGCGCGTGACCGCCCGCACCGAGCGGCCATAAACGCCTCCGCCATAATTTTCACCCTTTTTTGTGCTATGGTTCGCGGCATGGTTGGCAAGGCAATCCTCTCCGTAATCTTCGCGGTAACACTCGCCGCCGCCCCCGCCGTTGAGATAATTACGCATACGACCGCCGTCAACGT
>DAOVHN010000225.1 GCA_030671915.1 Pseudomonadota bacterium | reverse complement strand
GGCCGGTGGCTTCCAGCACCTCCAGCGCCCTGACGACGCGCTGGCTGTCCGCGGGCTCCAGCCGCCGTGCCATTTCCGGATCGCGCGCCGCCAGTTCCCGGTGCAGGGCTTGCGAGCCCTCGGCCGCCAGGCGGGCGCGCATCGCCTCCCTGATCTCGTCCGGCACGTCGGGCATCGGCGACAGCCCGTGCGTCAGCGCCTTCAGATAAAGCCCGGTGCCGCCGCAGACGATCGGCAGCTTGCCGACCGCGTGGGCGTGTTCGATCTCGGCCAGCGCCATGTCGCGCCAGTGGCCGGCGGAACAGGCCTTTGACGCACAAAGCACCCCATACAGCCGGTGCGGCGCGCGCGCCTCGTCTTCCCGGCTCGGCCGTGCGGTAAGGACGCGCAATTCGCGATAGACCTGCATGCTGTCGGCATTGATGACGACACCGTCGAATTCCCCGGCGATGGCGAGCGCAAGCCCGGACTTGCCGCTGGCCGTGGGGCCGGCGACGATCAGGACGGGTAGTTTTTCGCTGCTCATACTGGAATGATTTGCCTTTGCACGCCGCCGCCGCCTAATACCAAGGTTCACTATCATCGAACCTTGGTATAATGCGCCTAATGGAAAATGTCCTGACACTGATAGCCGGAACCGCCTCGCTAGGCCATAGCGTGGTGGCCGCGGCGCGCGATGCGCTGGCGTCGGCCGGCGCCAGGACCGGGGACGCGGCATGGCTGGCCGCCGGCTGCGCCTGCGATATCCCCTTCGATGAAGTGCCGCCTTTCGAGGCCGCGGCCGGTGTGCGCGATGCGCTGGACGGGCAGCCCATCGATCTCGTCGCCCAGCCGGTGGATGGCCGGCGCAAGAAGCTGCTGGTCGCCGACATGGAGTCCACGATCATCGACAACGAGATGATCGACGAACTGGCGGCGGAGCTTGGCTTGGCCGACCGGATCGCCGACCTTACCGCGCGGACCTTGCGCGGCGAACTCGATTTCGCGGAATCCCTGATCGAGCGGGTGCGCGTGCTCGAAGGGCTGGACGCAGCGGCGGTGGAAAAGCTGCGGGCCAATATCAAGGTCAATCCCGGGGCAGTGGAACTGGTCGCCACCATGCGGGCCAACGGCGCCTTTTGCGCGCTGGTCTCGGGCGGCTTTACGGTCTACAGCGAATATGTGCGCGAACTGGTGGGTTTCGACCATGATCAGGCGAATCAACTGGAAATCGTCGACGGCAAGCTGACCGGGCGCGTCGTCAAGCCGATCCTCGATCGTCTTGCCAAACAGACCTGCCTGTTGCGGCTGGCGAAGGATCTTGCGATTTCACCCGGCTCGGCGGTTGCGGTCGGCGATGGCGCCAACGATCTGGCCATGGTCCTGGCCGCGGGGCTGGGGGTCGCCTACCATGGCAAGCCGATCCTGGCGGAGACCGCCGCCATGCGAATCGACCATGGCGACCTGACGGCGTTGCTCTATGCCCAGGGATATGGCGAGCAGGAGATTGTCGGTCGGACAGTCAGCGGGCCGGTCAGCAAATAATACAGATATCCTTGCCGCCGCCGCCCGCCGCTCCGGTCCCTTGCGGGAAGCCGTTATCCGCATAGGAGGCGTCATTGCCGGATCCGTCGCCACTGTTGGCCGGATCCGTGGGATCGCCGGCCGGCCTGTTGCGTGGGTTGGGAGCCCAGGGCCTGACCGAGGCGACCAGCGACCGCATCTCGCGGATTTTCCACAGCGCCCAGACCGGCGGCGGACCCGCCGGCGTAAGCGTGCCATCCTCGAAGGCGACGACCGCCAGTCCGGCACGGTTCAAGGTAACATTGTTGCCGGTCTTTGAGGTGACGACCGCCTGCGAGCCCTGCGACTGCAGGACGACGGCGGTGGCGCCGCGCATGGCGACGAAATCGATCACCGTGCCACGCACGCCTACGGTGACGTCCTGGGTTCTGATCTCATAGGATTCGCTGGGCATGTTGCCTGATACGAACCTGAAAACGCCCTCGGCCGCGCCGATGACAAGCGTGCCGCTCGGCGCCGCCGGATCATAGAGGAAACTGTCCAGCACCACGCTGGAGTTCGGACCGACGGTCAGACTGGTTTCATCCAGGAAACGGATTTCCGACGCGCTTCTTTCCGCCGTGGCGACCAGTTCGTCCTGGAACACGGGGTCGGCATTGGCCAGACTGCGAACGTTCTCCTGAAGCGTCCCCCGCACGTCCCGGATAACGACGGCCGACTGACCGACATTGGACTCGGCCGCCGCCATGGTGGCGACAAGAAGCGGCGCCGCCAATACGGGGATTGCGGGAAGAATGCGCCGCATCAGCCGGCGCGTCCCGGCGCGAACAGGATTAAGCGCCGCCTTTCCCATTGCCCTTGCCGCCCGCATTTCCGTTGTCACTGCCATTGCCATGACTCCCGGCCGTGTCGCTCTTGCCGTTCCCGCCGCCATTATTGTTTTTACCGTTGGCGTCCGCAACCTCGTTGCCGCCGCCATCGCCGGCAATAAGCAGCGTTTCTTCTCCGCCCTCGTCGGCGGTTCCCGCGCCGCCACCGGGCGGTTCAGCCGATTTCGCCGCCTGGGCGGCATTTTGCCAACCGCCAGCGGGTACGTCTTCTTCGCCCTCTATATATTCTCCGGTTTGTGCATATGTTGCGCGGGGCAATCCCCGCTTTGGCGGCTCCGTTACGGTCGGCTCGGGCTCCGGCGGTGGTGGTGGCGCCGCGGCCGTCTCGACTTCCGGTTCGGCCGGTTCGGGCGACTCGGGTTTGGGCGCCGCCGGCAGGCCCGCCGTGGCCAGCACGTTATCCATTTCGCGAATGCGCCACAATGCCCAGGCCGGTGGTTCGCCGGGCGGGGTCATGGTGCCGTTCGCGAAGGCGACCGTCGCCTTGCCGGGCGTCTCCAGCAAAACCGTGTCGCCGCTATCGTTGGTCACCTCGACGCCGTCGTCCGATTCCATGATCACGGCGACAGTGCCGTCGCCGCGGACGACCATGACCAGCACCGTGCCGCGCACGCCGACGGTCACGGTCGGCGTTTCGATCTTGTAGTTGGAACTCGCCATATTGCCGGAAAAGAACCGGAATACGCCCTCGGTAACTTGCAGCGCGAACGTTCCCTCCCCCGGATCGGGGTCGTAGACGAACTCATCCAGAATGACGGTCGAATTGGGGCCTACCGAAATGCGCGTCTCATCGGCGAATTTCAGTTCGGAGGCGCTTTCCAGCCCGGTCTGGACGATCTCGTTCTGGTACACGCTGTCTTGCAGGGCCAGCTGGCGAATTTGCTCTTCGGTCTTGCCCTCGACGTCCCGCACGACGAGCGAGGTAATGCCGATGCCGGAAGGCTTGGCCGCCATCGCCGGTGCGGCAAGCCACGCCGTCATCGCGACAAGCGCAACGGTGCGCGTCAAACTCGTCCTGGATTTTCGCTCTCTGTCACTCATGTTCAAACTTCCCCACAATTGAACAATAAAAAAATGCGTTTTTTGCACAACACCCTGACCTGTTAACCTTTGATTAAACAACAAAATCGCGGTAAAATAAAGATAATTCAAACTGGCATGGCGCTTTTCCCGCCCTGGAAGGACCGCAAGCAGGGCCGGATTCGGGTGTGGAGAAAAAGAAAACGCACTTTTCCCAATCGGATGTTATTTTCGGGACGATCATTAGAGCGGATCGTGCAGATCGTGCGCGAATAATTATGGGGAGAGCCCGAAATGCGTGGTCGCTGGCTGCAGATTGTTCTGTCGTGCCTTATCATTATTGTGGCCCTCGAGGCGCGTTTTCTCGATCCCGCGCTCCTTCAGAATATGCGGCTCAAGAGTTTCGATCTGTACCAGGAACTGAAGCCCCGCGAATACAAGCCGGTTCCGGCGAGGTTCATCGACCTGGACGACGAAAGCCTGGCCAGGCTGGGCCAGTGGCCCTGGCCGCGCACCCGGGTCGCCGCGCTGGTGGACCGGCTGAAACAGGCCGGCGCCGCGGCGATCGCGCTCGATATCGTATTCTCCGAACCGGACCGCACGTCGCCGAGGCAGATCGTCGAACTCTGGCCGGTCACGCCCGAGACCGAGACGTTGCGTCTGACCGTATCCGCGCTGCCGGACCATGACGAGGTACTGGCGCAGGCGATCGGCAAAGCCAAAAACGTGGTGGTCGGTTTCGCCGCGACCGGCGAGGCCGGCGCCGCCGCCACGCCCACGCTGAAGGCGGGAATGTCCTGGGCCGGCCATGATCCGCTGGAATTCGTGCATGATTACGAGGGCGCCGTCGCCAGCCTGCCCGGGATCGACGCCGCGGGGGCCGGGACGGCCGGGATCGGCATGAAATCGGAACACGACGGCATTCTTCGCCGCTTTCCCCTGCTGATTAGTTACGGCGGAACCCTTTACCCGACGCTGCCCGCGGAGTCGCTGCGCGTTGCACAGGGCGCGGCGAATTATCTGATCAAATCCTCCGGCGCCAGCGGGGCCAAAACCTTTGGTGATACGCGCACCGGCATCGTCGCCGTGCGCGTCGGGCGCTTTACCGTGCCGACCGACAGCGAAGGCCGCGTCTGGCTATACGATTCAGGGCCGGTGGCCGAACGCCGGGTTGCGGCCTGGCGGGTCATGGAGGGCGAATTCGAGCCCGGTCTCATCGCCGGAAATATCGTTGTCGTGGGCATCAGCGCCGCCGGGCTGGAGGATCTGCACTCGACCCCTCTGGCCGCCACAATGTCCGGTTCCGAGGCGCAGCTTCAGGTGATCGAGCAGATGCTGACCGGCGAATTCCTGCAGCGGCCGGACTGGGCCAAGGGCGCGGAGCTGGCGATGCTGCTTGTGATCGGCCTGGTGGTGACCATCACCACCGCCCTTCTCGGCGCCGGGCTCAGCGCGACCGTCACGACCGGCATGCTGACCGGCGCGTTGGGCCTGTCCTGGTATCTTTTCGTCAAGGAAGGCTTTCTGCTGGATCCGATTTACCCGGCGGTTACCAGTGTGATGGTCTATCTCGGTTCGTCCCTGATGGCCTATCTGCGCACCGAACATGAACGAAAACATATCCGCGAGGCCTTCAGCCATTACATGTCGCCGGACATGGTGAAGCGTCTGGCGGACGACCCGGCCCAGCTTCGGCTCGGCGGCGAAACCCGCGAAT
>DAOVHN010000341.1 GCA_030671915.1 Pseudomonadota bacterium | reverse complement strand
GGCCACAAGGTGCCGGCAAGCGCCATCGAGACAGCCATGCAGGAAGACCCGCTTTTCTCCCAGGTGATCGTAGTTGCCGCAGGCAGGCCCTTCACGAGCGCCCTTGCCGTGCTCGATCCACGGGAGTGGGCCGGTCTCGCCAAGCCACTCGGACTGGATCCGGAGTATTCCGAATCGCTGGGTGATGAGCGCGTGCAGGAAATCGTATGCCAGCGTGCGGCCGCCCTGTTGGGCGATTTCCCACCCTATTGCCGTCCGCGTCGGCTCGGGCTCTCGCTTGAGCCCTGGTCGATCGAAAACGGGTTATTGACTCCGACGCTAAAGGCCAAGCGCGCCAAGGTCCTGGAACGTTATGCAAATATTGTCGAGAACCTGTACCGGGACACCAATACCAAACAGCAGGACGCTGCCGTTTGAGCCACTACGGCAGACGCTTGCCAGCGGCTCGCCGATCTTCTATCCCTTGCCCGGATTTTCGTTGCGAGGAGAGGGCCCCGACATATGACCCGCAAGATCGACTCTGTCGCCGTGCTGGGCGGCGGCACCATGGGGTGCGGCATCGCCGGCGCCTGCGCCGAGGCCGGATGCCGCGTGCTGCTGCTGGACGTCAGTTACGAGGCGGCGCAGAAGGCGTTGGACCGCATCGTCAATGGCCGCCCGCCGGCGATCGACACGCCGGAGGCGGCGGAACGGATTGAGCTGGGCTCCTTCGACGATTTGGGCAAGATCGCTGGCTACGACTGGATCTGCGAGGCGGTGATCGAGGATCTGGACACCAAACGCGCCCTGTTCGAACGCCTCGAGCCGCTGCGCAAGGAAGGCTCGGTGGTCAGCACCAACACCTCGGGCATCCCCTTGCGCTCGATCACCGAGGGCATGCCGGAACGCTTGCGCCGCGATGTCGCGGTGACGCATTTCTTCAATCCGGTGAAGGTGATGAAGCTGATGGAACTGGTGCCGGACGCGGACACCACTCGGGATGCCGTCGATGCGCTGGCCGAATTCTGCGGCCAATGGCTGGGCAAAGGCGTGGTGCACGCCAAGGACACGGTGAATTTCATCGGCAACCGCATCGGCTGCTACTGGATGCTTGCCGGCCTGCACAAGGCGCGCGCGGCGCTGGAACAGGGCTTGTCCATGGAACAGGTGGATGCGCTGATGGGTGCGCCGGTGGGCCTGCCATCGACCGGGCTCTATGGGCTGATCGACCTGATCGGGCTCGACATCATGGATTTCGTGGCGAAGAACCTGGACCGCAATCTGCCGGCCGGCGACGCCGGCCGCGCCTGGTTGGAATTCCCGAGCGCCGAGCGCGAAATGATGGCGCGCGGCCAGTTGGGCCGCAAGGCCGGCGGAGGCTTCTACAAGCTGACCAAGCACGCGGACGGCAGCCGCTCGAAGGAGACCTTCGACCTCTTGAGCGGCGAATGGCGCCCGGCCACGGAAGCCACGCCGAGCCATGGGGATGCGAAATCGCTGCTCTTCGCCGACGATGTAGAGGGCCGGTTCGCATGGGCCTGCATGGGCGGCGCGCTGGCCTACGCCGCCGACCTGGTGCCGCAGATCTCCGACGACATCGTCAATGTGGACCGCGCCATGCGCTGGGGCTTCGCCTGGAATAAGGGCCCGTTCGAGCTGCTGGACGACATCGGCCCGTCCGAGGTCATCACCCGGCTGGAGCAGGAGGCCCACCAGGTCCCCCGCATGCTGGCCATCCTGCGCGACACCGGCGCCGAAAGCTTCTACCGCGACGGCGGCAAGGAATTCCTGGGAACCGACGGAAAATACCACCCGGTCCCGGCGGAATAGCGGCGCCCGGCACTCCTTGCCGGGGCCTGGCCTGGCCCCCTATAATTGTCCCGAACGATAACCGTCCCAGGGAGGCCACGGTGAAACTGTTTGAGGACGCGGAGTTCGCCGCCAGGGTGGCGCGCGCCAAAACGAAGATGGAGGAGATCGGCGTCGATGTCCTGCTGGTCGCCAGCCCGGCCAACCAGTTCTGGCTTACCGGCTATGACGGCTGGTCGTTCTACACGCCGCAGATGGTCGTTGTCGCCGCCGACCTGGAACAGCCGCTCTGGGTCGGGCGCGCCATGGATGCGGTGGGCGCGAAATTCACCGTCTTCATGTCCCACGAACATATCATCCCCTATGGCGACGAATATGTGGCGTCGGACGAGCGCCACCCGATGGAATTCCTGGTGGAAATCCTGAAGTCCCGCGGTTGGGGTGCGCGACGCATCGGCGTCGAGATGGACGATTATTATTACACCGCCCGCTGGCATGCGATCCTCACCGCAGGCCTGCCCGATGCCACCTTCATCGACGCCTTCCTGGCGGTCAACCGGGCGCGCATGAAGAAGTCCGACCGCGAGATCGACTATCTGATGCAGGCCGGCGAGATCGCGGGCCGGGCGATGCAGGCCACATTCGATGCCGCGCGGCCCGGGGTGCGCCAGTGCGACGCCGTCGCCGAGCTCTACCGGGTCACCACCGCTGGCACGCCGGAACATGGCGGCACCTTCACCTGCAAGCCGCCCAACGCCATGGTCGGGGAATATTGCAGCGCCCCGCATTTGAGCTGGACCGACGCGCCGCTCAAGGAAAACGAGATGTTCTATGTCGAGCTCGGCGGTTGCCGCCACCGCTATCACGCGCCGCTGTCGCGCTGCCTCTGGCTCGGCAAGCCGCCGCAAGCCATGCTCGACCTGGCGGAGATCATCGCCGAGGGGTTGAACGCCGTGCTCGACACCGTCAAGCCCGGCGTCGTGCTGGAGGAACTGGCCGCCGCCTGGACTTCCGTCATCTCGCGCCACGGCATCGAGAAGGATTCGCGCATCGGCTACCCGGTCGGCATCGGCTACCCGCCGACCTGGGGGGAACTCACCTGCAGCATGCGCAAGGGCGACCGCACGGTGATGGAACCCAATATGACCTTTCACTGCATCCCCGCCCTGTGGATGGAAGATTACGGCCTGGTCGTCAGCGAATCATTTGCCGTCACGGAAACCGGCGCGCGGACGTTCGCGGACTTCCCGCGCAAACTGTTCCATCTGGGTTGAAGGAGGATAACGCAGCGATGGAAGAACAAAGCCTCATGGACACTTACGTCAAGGAAACCCTTATCGGCATCGCCGCGGCGTCTTTCTCGATCGTCGTCATCGTGGCCCTGATGGAAGGCGGCGGGCGCACAGCCTTCGGCGACGCGATCACCCTGCTGCTGTTCGCCTACGTCGCCCCCTTCATCTTCCTGCTAGCCGCCCCCTGGCTGATCGTCGTCATTGCGCTGGCCGGCATCGCCCTCTACCAGCAATACCGCCGCGTCCCGCCCCGCTTCATGCGCTACCTCGTCGGCGCCGAAGTCATAGTCTGGCAACTCGTCGGCTTCTGGTGCATCGTGAATTTCGTGAAGGTGTGAGGGGAGGGGGCCAAACATGGGATCGCCAATAGTCTCGCCCGCCTTGTGCGGGCGGGGTTTCCCCGGCGATACAGTTCTTAGTCGCCGTCGCCCTCGAACCCCGCAATTGCCTCCAGGAAGATATCCGCGAAGGCCTCCAGCTTGGCCTGGCCGACGCCGAAGACTTGCCCGAAGGCTTCCCTGTCCGCGGGGCGACGGGCGGCCATGTCGATCAGGGTCTTGTCGGAGAAGATGACATAGGCCGGCACTTCGCGCTCCTGTGCGAGGTGCAGCCGCAGCTTTTTTAGCGCCTGCAGCAGTTCCAGCGCTTCGGGGGCCAGCGCCTCGGCCTCGGCGCGTTCCTTGCGGCGCGACCCGCGGCCCGCCTTGCGCACCGTATCGGGGCGAAAGCGGAATTCGGCCTCGCCCTTCAGCAACGCCATGCCCTT
>DAOVHN010000199.1 GCA_030671915.1 Pseudomonadota bacterium | reverse complement strand
CTTGCCGGCTTCCTTCAGCCGCGCCTCGGCCTGGGCTACCGGCCGCACCTCGCCCGACAGGCCTATTTCGCCGAAGATCGCGCTGCCCGCCGGAACCGGCCTGCCGGTCAGCGACGAGACCAGCGCGGCGGCGACCGCCAGGTCCGCGGCTGGTTCCGAAATGCGAAGGCCGCCGGCCACGTTCAGATACACGTCATTGCCCGCCAGGTGAACCCCCGCGCGCGCCTCCAGTACCGCCAGCACCATCGACAGCCGGCCGCTGTCCCAGCCGACTACCGCACGGCGCGGCGTGCCCAGCGGCGAGGGGGCCACCAGCGCCTGGATTTCCACCAGCATCGGCCGCGACCCTTCCATGCCGGCGAAGACCGCCGCGCCGGAAATCGGCTCGTCGCGGTCCGACAGGAACAGCTGGGAGGGGTTGGAAACCTCGGCCAGCCCGCCGCCCGTCATTTCGAACACGCCGATCTCGTCGGTCGGGCCGAAGCGATTCTTGACCGCGCGCAGGATACGGAACTGGTGGCCGCGTTCGCCCTCGAAATACAGCACCGTATCGACCATATGTTCCAGCACCCGAGGGCCGGCGATGGCGCCTTCCTTGGTGACATGGCCGACCAGGACCAGGGTGAAGCCCTGGCGCTTGGCGGCGCGAATCAGTTCCTGGGCGCAGGCGCGCACCTGTCCCACGGTGCCCGGCGCCGAATCCAGCGCGCCGACATACATGGTTTGGATCGAATCGATGACCACGATGTCGGGCGCGTCCGGGCCGTTCAGCGCGCTGAGGATTTCATTGAGGTCGGTCGCCGTGGCCAGCCCCACCGGCATCTCCGCCACGCCCAGTCGCCGGGCGCGCATGCGCACCTGGTCGACCGATTCTTCGCCCGAAATGTAGATAGCCTTCGTGCCGCCGGCCAGTGCCGCCGTGACCTGTAGCAGCAGGGTCGACTTGCCGATGCCCGGGTCGCCACCCACCAGCAGCGCCGAGCCGGGAACCATGCCGCCGCCGACAACCCGGTCGAACTCGGCGATGCCGGTTATCCTTCGGGTGAGGTTCCGGGATTCGCCATCCAGCGCGACTACCTCCAGCTTGCCGCGCGCCCCGGACGCCGCCTTGCGCCCGTTCGCCTTGGCGCCCATGGGGATAGCCGTCGAGACCTCCTCGACGATGCTGTTCCATTCGCCGCAGGCTTCGCATTTGCCGCCCCAGCGCGGATGCACCGCGCCGCAGGACTGGCAGACATATTGCGTATTCTTGCGAGCCATAGGGGCCTTGGTAAGTACAATAGGCGCCGGTCAGGGCGCGCGGACCTCCATCCTGATCGGGCCTTCCGCCCGGCCATGGATGAACTGGTCGACAAATTCATTACCCGACGAATCGATCTCGGACGTTGGGCCTTGCCAAATAATTTTTCCCTTATACAGCATGGCGATGCGATCGGCGATCTTTCGCGCGCTTGCCAAATCGTGGGTGATCGACAGCGCGGTTGCGCCCAGGTCGCGCGTGCACTTGACGATCAGATCGTTGATCACGTCGGCCATGATCGGGTCCAGCCCGGTAGTCGGCTCGTCGAAGAAGATGATTTCCGGCGTGGTGGCGATGGCACGGGCCAGGCCGACGCGTTTCTGCATGCCGCCCGACAGTTCAGCCGGCCACAACTCACCCACCTCCGCCGCCAGCCCCACATCGGTCAGCTTGGAATAGGCGATGTCGCGGGCCTCCTCGCGGGCCGCGTGGCCACCCTGAATAAGGCCGAAGGCCACGTTTTCCCATACCTTCAGGCTGTCGAACAGGGCTCCGCCCTGGAACAGCATGCCGAATTTTCGATTGACCTTCTCGCGCTCCGCCGTCGACAGCCCGATAACGGGCTGGCCGTCGATCTCGACGTCTCCGTCCTCGGGCTCCAGCAGCCCCAGGATGCACTTCAAAAGCACCGACTTGCCGGTGCCGGACCCGCCGATCACCACCACGGACTCACCGACCCCGACATCCAGGTCCAGGCCGTCGAGGACGACCTTGCGCCCGAACCTCTTATGCAGGTTGGCGGCTCTGATTTTCGGCGTGCTGTTATTCTCGGCGTTCATCTGGCGAAGAACATCTCCGTAATCAGGTAGTTGGAAATCAGGATCAGGATCGAGGCCGAGACCACCGCGTTGGTGGTTGCCGCGCCCACGCCCTGGGCGCCGCCCCGGCTGTAATAACCGTTGTAGCAGCCCATCAGGGCGACGATGAAGCCGAAGACGGCGGCCTTCACGAGGCCGGAAACGACGTCGAGATATTCCAGATATTGCCAGGTGTTCTTGATATAGATCGCCGGATTGAAGCCCAGCTTGTAGACGCTGATCAGGTAACCGCCGAACACGCCGATGATGTCGCCCACCAGCACCAGCAGCGGCAGCATGGTCAGCCCCGCGATCAGCCGGGGCGCGACCAGGTATTTGTGCGGGTTGGTCGAAAGCGTGGTCAGCGCGTCGATCTGCTCGGTCACGCGCATGGTGCCGATTTCGGCGGCCATCGCCGCGCCGATGCGCCCCGCCACCATCAGGCCGGCCAGAACCGGTCCCAACTCACGGGTAATCGACAGCACCACCACGTTGGGCACCGCGCTTTCGGCGGAAAAGCGTGCGAAGCCGGTATAGCTCTGCAGCGCCAGTACCATGCCGGAAAACAGCGTGGTCAGCCCGACCACGGGCAGCGAGTAATAGCCGATCTCGATCATCTGGCGGCCGATCAGGCGCGGATAGATCGGCGGCCGCACGCAGTGCGATACCGACACGACGGCGAACAGGGCCAGCTGCCCCACTGCCTGAAGAAAGCGCAGAAATGCCCTGCCGATGGGCTGAAATATATTCAAACAATCTCTCCATCGCCGCTACCAAGGTAGTGCCGGCGATAACGGCGTCCCAGGCTGGTCAATATCTCATAGCCGATGGTGCCGGCCTCTTCGGCCAGCGCATCGACATCGTGACAAGGTCCGATCAGATCCACCATATCGCCGGGCCTGGCCTCCGGTACCCGCGTCACATCGACGGTTATCAGGTCCATCGACACGCGCCCTAAAACCGGGACGGCCGTCTCGCCGATATGAGCCGTCCCGCGACCGCTCAGACTGCGCAGATAGCCATCCGCATAACCCGCTGCCAAGGTCGCCAAACGGGCGGGTCCAGCAAAGCGGTGCGTGGCACCATATCCAACGGTCTGGGGGGTGTCAACGTCGCGGATTTGAAGGATTTTTGCCTGAAGCCCGACCACCGGACGCAACGGGTTCGGCTGCCCCGGTCGCGGGTTTACACCATGCAGGGATACACCCGGGCGGACCATGTCGAACAGGTAATCGGAACCCAGAAATATGCCCGACGAGGCCGCCAGGCTGGCCGGCGCGGGTGGCAGGCGGGTCAACGCGGCGGCGAAATTTTCGCGCTGGCGGCGGCTCATGGTCTCGTCGGGATCGTCGGCGCAGGCCAGGTGGCTCATGATCAGGGCCAGCTCAAACCCTTCGAGCCTGGAATGGTCCTGCGCCAGTTTGTCCAGTTCCACTGGCGGCAGGCCAAGGCGCGCCATGCCGCTATCGAGATGCAGGACTGCCGGCGCCGGGCCATTTTCCCGGCAATCCGTACGCCATTCATCGACCTGGCCGAGATCGTTCAGCGCCGGCATCAGGGCGTATTCGCGGAACAGGGCGGGCTCGCCGGCGATCAGGCCGTTCAGCACGGTAATCCGCGATTCCGGCAGCAGGCCGCGCAGTTCGATGGCTTCGTCCAGTGTCGCGACGAAGAAGTCGCGGCATCCCTCGGTCCACAGGGTCCGCGATACCGGCGCTACCCCCAGCCCGTAGGCGTCCGCCTTGATGGCGGCGGCCGCCACCGCGGGTCGCGCCCGTTCGGCCAGCAACCGGTAATTAGCCGCGATCGCGCCGAGGTCGATGGTCAGGACCGAGGAGGCGGTTTCGTTCATGGGTGGGGGGGAAATACGGTGCTGCGCGTACGGAAGACATCCCGGACCCACTTCACACCGACCGTCAAAACGCGTCGTCGCCGCTATGCTGCCGGTCGAGGTCGCCGAATTTGGTCAGGCTGCCCTCGAAGTACAGGTCGATGGTGCCGACCGGGCCGTGGCGCTGCTTGGCGATGATGACGCTGGCGGTGTTCTCGACCTCGGTCATTCGTTCCCTCCACCGTTCGGCCTTCATCAGAAACTTGTCTTGAGCCTCGTCGACGCCCTGAACCGGCTCGCCTTTTTCCAGATAATATTGCTCGCGGTAGATGAACATGACGACGTCGGCGTCCTGTTCGATCGATCCGGATTCGCGAAGGTCGGCCAGTTGCGGGCGCTTGTCTTCGCGGTTTTCGACCTGGCGGCTGAGCTGCGACAACGCGAGTACCGGCACCTCCAGTTCCTTGGCCAGTTGCTTCAGCCCGCGGGTGATTTCCGAGACTTCCTGCACTCGGTTTTCCGCGCGGCGGCCGGGTGTTCCCTGCAGCAGTTGCAGATAGTCGACCACGATCATGTCCAGCCCTTGCTGGCGTTTCAGCCGCCGCGCGCGGGTGCGCATGGTCGAAACCGTGATCGCCGGCGTGTCGTCGATGAACAGCGAAACCCGGCTCATCTGCTGACTGGCGACGGCGAAGGACTGAAATTCGTCGGCATTGATCTCGCCGCGGCGGACACGGTCGGACGGGATGCCAGAAACTTGCGACAGGATACGGGCAGCTAACTGTTCCGACGACATTTCCAGAGAGAAGAAAAGGACATGATTGGTGCCGGCGGGCTCGTCTCCGTCGCTCGGTTTCTGCGCTTGTGCGGCATTGAAGGCGATATTGGTGGCCAGTGCCGTCTTGCCCATCGACGGGCGGCCGGCAAGGATGAGCAGGTCGGATCCATGCAGCCCGCCCAGCCGGCGGTCCAGATCCCTCAACCCGGTCGTCACGCCGACTACATGCCCTTCGCGCTTGAAGGCCTGCTCGGCCTCTTCCAGCGCCACGACGGAGGCATGTTTCAAGGTAACGACGCCGCGGTCGGTTTCGCCGACCGTGGCCAGATTGTAGAGCTGCTGTTCCGCCTTTTCGATCTGGTCGGGGGCCGAATCGTCGATATCGGGTTCGTAGGCTTCGTTGACGACCCCTTCGCCCAGTTCGATCAGCTGCCGGCGCAGATAAAGGTCGTGGATAATGCGGCCGTAATCGGCGACGTTGGCGACGCTGATAATACTTGCGGCCAGTTCGTAGAGATATTGCGCGCCGCCGGCGCCGGCCAGCGCCTCATCGGCCGTGAAGAAATGAGCCAGCGTCTGAGGGCTGGCTTTCTGGCCGCGCTCTACCAGCCGACGCGCGGCGTCGTAGATACGGCCGTGGACCGGCTCGTAGAAATGCTCGGCCTGCAGGAAGTCCGAGACTTTTTCAAGCGCCCGGTCGTTGGTCAGGATTGCGCCCAGCAGCCCGGCCTCCACCTCGGCGTTATGGGGTGGGATGCGGTAGGCGGGCGTGTCGCCTCCGCTGTCGCGCAGCGGGGTGACCGTGTTTTCGGTGGCGGGTGAATTCATGG
>DAOVHN010000081.1 GCA_030671915.1 Pseudomonadota bacterium | reverse complement strand
CTGCCCTTGCCGACCTCGCTTTCGAGCGCGATCGTGCCGCCCATCATGGCGCAGAAATGGCGACTCAAGGGCAGGCCGAGGCCGGTGCCGCCCTGGGCGCCATCGCGTGAGGAATCCGTTTGCTCGAAGGCGGTGAAGGCCGCCTCGATCTGCTCGGAGGCGATGCCGTGGCCGGTGTCGGACACCGTGAAGACCAAGTTGCCCGGATTGCCGGGCCCCAGATTGCTGCCCTGGCGCGACACGCCGAGGCGAATATCCCCCGCCTCGGTGAATTTGGCGGCGTTGGACAGCAGGTTCAGCAACACCTGGCGCAGTTTTGTCGGGTCCGACCGCATCATGCCAATGTCGGCGGGACAATCGACCGCCAGACGGTTTCCCCTTGCGCCGACCAGCGGCGTTATCGTGTCGACGATCTCTTCAATCGACGCCTTCACGTCGAACTCGTCGACGCAAAGCTCGGTCTTGCCGGCCTCCACTTTCGACAGGTCCAGCACCTCGTTGACCAGCGACAGCAGATGCCGGCCCGCCACGCCGATCCGGTCGAGGTCGGCCATTTCGGAAGTTTCGCCGCGCTCCTCCGCCTCCTCGCGCAACAGCTCGCTGTAACCGATGATCGCGTTCAGGGGCGTGCGCAACTCGTGGCTCATATTGGCCAGGAACTGAGACTTGGCCCGGTTCGCCGCGTCGGCCGCGAAGCTGACATTGCGCAGGTCCTCCTCCATCCGGTAGCGGTCGGTGATGTCGTGGGTCACCCCGGTCATCGCCACCGGATTACCGCCTTTGTCGAAGGTCAGTTCGCCCTGTTCCAGAAGAACCCGCTCCTGCCCGTCGGCCCGTATGATGCGATGTTCGATATTGTAGGGTTGGCCCTGTTCGATGGAGGCCCGGGCGGCATCGGTGACGTTATCTCGATCCTCCGGATGTACCAGTTCCATGAACTGGCCGAAGGTGATCGGTGGCCCGTCGGGGTCGATGCCGAAAATATTGTAGGTTTCCTCGGACCCGCGCAATTCGTCCCCGACGATGTCCCATTCCCAGCTGCCGATGCCGGCGATGTGCTGGGCGCGCGCCAGCACGGCTTCCTGTTGTCGAAGGTCGGCGTTGAGGCGCTCCGCCCGCCGCTTTTCGGCGGTCAGGTCCTCCACCAGCACCGCATTGTCGAAGCCCAGCCGCAGCGAACGCAGGATCACGTCGTGCTGGCGGCGGCTGAGCAGCAGGCCGAAGACCAGCAGGAAGCCGCTCATCACGGCAATCAGTGGCCCGAATTCACCACCCATGACGATGGCGTTCAGGGTGATCGGCAGAAGCGCCAATACCATGAAGGCGGCACAGGCGGTGTAGACCACGGCGAGGATCGTCATGCTGCCGACCGCCGTGGCGCCCAGGACAAAGGCGGTGAGAAACTGGTGCGGCGGCGATTCCGGCGGCATGAACAGAAGGCCGATCGCCCCCCACCCGGCGCCGAGATACACAACCATCACCAGATAAAGGCGGAGCCAGAAAGCGGGCCGGCGCCGTTCGTGAGCCTTTGCCGCGTGAAACCGCCATACCAGAAGGATGCGAAGCAGCAGCCCCGTGAGCATGTATGACGACCAGCCGGTCAACATCGCAAGGGGCGCAGCATGGCGTTGAGCGTAAATCAGGATCGCGCCGACCGTCAGCGTGACGAGGGTCGCGTAGGACACGCCGGAATAGATCAGGCGCACCTGTTCCGCGAAGACTTGGTCAGTTCCGCCGATGTACTTGCGGTCTTTTTCTTCCGGCTGCAAAGTTGCCCTGGTCATAATACAGCGAAACACATCGTTCTGTCGGAATAAGCTGCCTCCGATTTGGCCATGCGGTAGTATAAGTTGATGACAGATTCCAGACCAGCCCTGTTTTTCCGCCTTATCGTCCGGGGTTTGGCACGGTAACAATCACAGTATTTCAAGGCCCATGCACGCCATCATCGCTCTGTGGAGCCATCTCCTGTCCCCGCAACCTTGGCCGGGCGGCAATCGTCGGTCTGGGCCGGCAGGCGCACGGTAAAGCAGCTTCCCTCGCCGAGTGTGCTGTCGACCGAAACGGCGCCGCCCATCATCTCGCTGTAATGGCGGGAGATGGCCAGCCCCAGGCCGGTACCGCCATACTTCAAATCCCGGCCGGCTTCGGTCCGCTCAAAAGCCGCGAACACGCTGTCCAGGCTTTCCCGCGCGATGCCGATGCCATTGTCGGCGACGTCGAACCGTACCCATTCCTTGCCGCCAGCGCGCTCTTCGTCTTGGAAACGCGACAAGGCAAGGCGCACTTCGCCTTGTTCGGTGAATTTCGCGGCATTGGACAACAGATTGAACAGTATCTGCTTCAGTTTGGTCGCATCGGTGCGCATGACCCCCGGGTCGTCTGGAACATCCAGGACAAGCCGGTTGCCGTTCGCCTCCACCAGAGGGCGGACCGTCGCGGCGATCTCGACTATCAGCGCCGCCAGATCGATCTCTTCCAAATGCAACTCGGTGCGCCCGGCCTCGATCCGCGCCAAATCGAGCACTTCATTGACCAACTGCAGCAGGTGCCGGCCCGCTATGTTGATGCGTTCCAGGTCAGGCACCAGGTCGGGCTGGCCACGTTCCTCGACATCTTCCTTCAGAATCTCGCTGTAACCGATTACGGCGTTCAGTGGGGTTCGCAATTCGTGGCTCATATTGGCCAGGAACTGCGATTTCGCCGCACTGGCCTCTTCGGCCTAAACCTTCGCCGCCAGGCGTTCCTGTTCCGCCTCGTAACCTTCGGTGATATCCAGGTTGATGCCGGTAACGCGCACCGCCCGGCCCTCGGCGTCACCGACGGTGTCCGCCTGTTCGAAGATCACCTTTTCGCTACCGTCGGGCAGGATGATCCGGTAGTCGCAGCTATAGGGCTTGCACTCGGCGACGGCCTCCTTGATCACCGCGTCAAGGCGCTCGCGGTCGTCCGGGTGAACGATCTTCAGGACCGTGTCATAACCATAGGGCGTGGCGTTCATGTCCCGTCCGAACAGGCGGTTATTTTCCTCGGACGAGACAATCCTGTCAGTGACGATATCCCACTCCCAGCTGCCCAGGCGCGCGATGCGCTGGGCATTGGCCAGTGCTTTTTCCCGGTCGCGCAGTTTTTCTTCTATCCGCCCGCGATCGTCGATTTCGCGCCGCAGATTTTCGTTCAGACTTTCCGCCGTTACCTTTGCCTCCAGCGCCTTTTCGGTCTCTTCGGTAAGGTTCGCTACAAGATCGCGGTTTTCTCCCGCCAGACGCAGGGCTTCGAGCACGACCCCTTCCTGCCGACGGCCGGTCATCAGCAGGAAACCGAGCAGCACCGCACCCATAACCGCCATGGACCAGCCGATTTCGCCGCCTTGCCGGGCAAAATAGACTATCGCCGGTCCCAGCACCGGGACAACGAACAGCAGATAGATCATGAAGACGCGTGCCAGCGAAGGCAAGCCACCGGCGGCCATCCCCCCCAGGACAAATGCAGTGAATACCTTATGCAGCGGCGGCGCCTCGAACATCACGACCAGGCATCCAACACCCCAGCCGATGCCCGTCAATGTGGTGAGGACCGTCAGGCGCAACAGCCACGCCCGTGCTTCGTCTTCACCATAGCCACCAGCACGGCGGTGCCAAGCATACAGGAAAACACGCGATATCATCACGCCGGCGATAAACGCGAACCATCCGAGCAATATCGAGGACGGTAATTCGCCGCGCATGACGAAGGACAGCACCGCCGCGTTTAACAGGTTTATCGCCACCGTAGCCGGCGCATCGGAATAAATCAGCCGGACTCTACCCGCAAGATACGGTTCGCCATCGTGCATGTTGGGGAAAGCCATGTCCGATTATCCCGTCCCGGCGGTCGCCGGGGCGCAGGACGCGCTGACATTCGCGGGCAGGCGGACCGTAAATACGCTGCCGCGACCGGGTTCGCTCTCGGCCGAGATCGCGCCGCCCATCATTTCACAGTAATGGCGGCTGATGGCCAGGCCCAGGCCGGTGCCGCCATATTTCCGCGTGGTGGATGAGTCCAGCTGATCAAAGGCCAGAAAGGCGGCCTCAATCCGGTCCCGCGCCATGCCAATGCCGTTGTCGGTTACGGTAAAAACAATCCAGCCGTCGTGGTTCTCCGTCCCGGCCTCTTCCAGGCGGCGCGCCTCGACCACTATCCGCCCCTGTTCGGTGAACTTTGCGGCATTCGACAACAGATTGTACAGTATCTGGCGAACCTTGGTCGCATCCGCGGCCATCCGGCCCAGGTCCGGCTCGCAATCCACGGTGAGTTCGTTGCCGTTTGCGGCGGCAAGCGGGTGTACCGTCGACACCAGGTCGCCGACCAGCTCCGCGACATCGAATTGCTCGATGAACAGTTCCATTCGGCCGGCCTCGATCTTCGACAGGTCGAGGATTTCGTTGACCAGCGCCAGCAAATGCCGCCCCGCGGCGTTAATGCGATCCAGGTCGACCGAACTGTCCGCCTGGCCCGCCGCCACCGCATCCTCCTTCAGGATTTCGCTATAGCCGATAATGGCGTTCAGCGGGGTGCGGAATTCATGGCTCATATTGGCGAGGAACTGCGACTTGGCGCGGCTACCGTCCTCGGCTTGCGATTTCGCGGCCTCCAACTCCTGCAGGATTCGATGCTGTTCGGTAATGTCATGTGCCGTCCCCGTCATGACCGCGGGATCGTCGTTCTCGTCGAACTCCATCTCTCCCCGTTCATGCACGACCCGGACCGTGCCGTCAGCCAGGACGGCGCGATGCACCACACTATAGATCGTGCCGTCCTTAAAGGATGCGGCTATCGCCTGGGTAACGGCATCCCGGTCATCGGGGTGAACCATCTCCATGAACCGGTCGAACGTGATGGATTCGGAGGCCCGGTCAATGGCGAAGATTCGGTAAGCCTCGTCCGATCCTCTAATTTCGTTCGTTTTTATATCCCACCTCCAGCTGCCCAGTCCGGCGATACGCTGGGCGTTCGCCAGATTTGCCTCGCGCTCGCGCAAATCGCCGTCCACTTTTTCGCGCGCCGCCATTTCGCGCCGCAGCTCCGCGTTCAACTGCCCGGCCCGGGCTTTCTCCTCCGTCAGATGATCGACCAGCCCCTGGTTTTCCATCGCCAGCCTGAGCGACTGTCCCAGCGCATCGCTTTGTTTTCGTCCGGCATGCAGTAGAAAGATCAGGAACAGAGTGCTCATGACAGCCATGCCGTACCCGGTTTCCCCGCCTGCCCGTAAGAAATGGATGGCGACAGGGGTCAATGCCGGAAACACGAAGGCCAGATATGCCGGGTAATGACGCGTCAATGTGGTTACCGCGCCCGCCGCCGAGCCACCGAGCACGCCGACTGCGATGATCTGATACGACGGTGCCGCCGCCGGCAGCATGAAAATGCCCGCAAGCCCCCAGGCCGAGCCGGTCCACAGGGATCCGAGCATATAACGCCACGCCCAGTTCCGCATCGCACCGTCCGCCGGCGCGGCTGTCCTGAACCTGCTGACCAACCAGACTCGCCATAGGATACTGGCGGCCATGAAGGCCAGCCATCCCAGCACCATGCCGCCACCCACCATGTTTCGATAAACCACGGCCAGGATCGCGGCATTAGTGACATTTACAGCCGCGGTCAGCCCGATGCCCGAGTAAAGCAGTCGCACACGCGCCGCGTATATCCGTTGCTCCAGCCCGCCAGATGGAGCTGCAGATGCGCTGGTGGCGACGGCGGAGGCGTCGGGAGCCACATCGATCTCGGATTGGCCGTTCATTTTTTCGTTGTGACTCAACTTTCGGGTTCAGGCAGAAGATACAGCAGCATACGGGAGTAGTCACGCCTTCAAAGAGGCCAAATCATGCGGACGAAGATCGTTCGGCGCCGCCGCTATGGGGTTGAAGTCGCGCTCTCGGTCCGCGATAACCATGGCAACCAAGGGAGACTGAAGAATGACATCCTATGACGCGCCGCTCGCGGACATGCGTTTTCTGTTACATGGGCTTGGCCTTTTGAAATCGGTGAATGCATTACCGGGCATGGAAGAGGCTACCGAAGACCTGGTGGACGCGATCCTGGAAGAGGCCAGCAAACTGGCGCGTGACAAGTTGGCCCCGATCAATCATCCGGCCGATCTGGCCGGCGGCTCGAAACTGGAAAACGGCGTCGTGCGTACACCGGACGGTTGGAAGGAAGCCTATGACGCCTTCGTCGAGGGTGGATGGAACGCCGTGCCATTCGATTCGGATTTTGGCGGTCAGGGCCTGCCCTGGCTTGTCGGCATCGCCCTGCAGGAGATGTGGCAGTCGGCGAACATGGCCTGGGCGCTCTGCCCGCTGCTGACCCAGGGAGCAATCGAACTGTTGAGCGCCCACGGGTCGAACGAGCAGAAGGCGGCCTGGCTGCCCAAGCTGATCTCGGGCGAATGGACCGGGACCATGAATCTTACCGAGCCGGGCGCGGGGTCTGATGTCGGCGCCCTGAAAACCAGGGCCGAAAAGTCGGGCGACCATTACCTGATCCGCGGCCAGAAGATTTTCATCACCTATGGCGAGCACGACCTTACCGACAACACGGTTCATATGGTGCTGGCCCGAACGCCGGATGCGCCGGCGGGCGTCAAGGGCATCTCGCTGTTCATCGTGCCGAAGGTGATGGTCAATCCCGACGGTTCGCCGGGCGGGCGCAACGACCTGCGCTGTGTGTCGCTGGAGGAAAAACTCGGCATCCATGGCAGCCCGACCTGCGTCATGGCCTACGGCGACAACGAGGGCGCCGTGGGCTATCTGGTCGGCGAGGAAAACCGCGGCATGGAATACATGTTCACGATGATGAACAATGCACGGATCAGCGTCGGGCTGGAAGGTGTATCGATAGCCGAGCGGGCCTACCAGCAGGCCCGCGCCTACGCCCGCGAACGGGTGCAGGGAAAGACCGTCGGGAACGGCGGCGGCGCCATCATCGGCCATCCGGACGTGCGCCGCATGCTGATGACCATGCGCGCGCTGACCGAGGCGACGCGGGCCGTCACCTACGACCTGGCGGCCATGCTGGATATATCGAACCGCCACAAGGAAGAGAGCTGGCGGACCTATGCGGCGCGGCGCGTAGCGCTGCTGACGCCGGTGGTAAAGGCCTGGTGCACCGACATGGGGGTAGAAGTCGCCTCGCTGGGCGTCCAGGTGCATGGCGGCATGGGCTATATCGAGGAATCGGGCGCGGCGCAGCATTACCGCGACGCCCGCATCGCGCCGATCTATGAGGGCACCAACGGCGTCCAGGCGCTGGACCTGGTAGGACGGAAATTGCTTCGCGACAAGGGCGAGGGGGCGTTGGAATATGTCGACGAGGTGCATTCGCTGATCAACGGGCTGAACCAGCGCTCGGAAGAGGATCTCGTCGTGATAAGAAGGCATCTCGCGGCGGGAGTGGACGCGCTGGACAACGCCACCCATTGGCTGCTGGACGCGGCCGGGGGAAACCAGGTCGACGCCCTGGCCGGTGCTACGCCTTACCTGAGATTGTTCGGAATCGTTGCCGGTGGCGCCATGCTGGCCCGTTTGGCCTTGCGTGCGACGGAGTCCATCGAGGCCGGCGGCGACGACCCGATACTGGCCGACAAGCTGGTGGTGGCCCGGTTTTACGCGGAACAGATCCTGCCGCAGGCGTCCGGTCTGGCGACGTCGATTTCAGCCGGGTCGGGCGCCATCATGGCCCTGGCCGAGGATCGGTTTTAGGGCTGCCGCGGGACCTCATCGCGACCCCGGCCGCCCCCCGAAAAAGAGTATAAACAGGTACTTTGCCACGGTTGAATCGGCGATCGCCACGCCCAGGGGGGCGGTTCCGGTGGTTTTTTGTATAGATTCGATAGAGAACAGGCCCGTCAAAGATGTATGTGCGGGGTATGCGCGATAGAGATCGCGGGGTGAGTTTGCGGTAGGTAAAGGTTAGCGGGAAGGTATGCCTTACTGAGTTATCGCGGCCCCCGAGGAGGGCCGCAATACCAAGGCTCGCTCAGGCCTCCCTGGCGGTTTCCCGGCCGTACCGGGTTTCGCAATAATCGGCCAGCGCGGCGCGGTCGAGGCTGAAGGCCCGTGCAATGGCCGCATGCATGAAACGCGGCAGCGCGATCTTGCCTTGCTCGATCCCGTCGATCAGGGAAACGTCGCCAATGCCGGCCTGCTCTGCAAGCTCGGCCTGGGT
>DAOVHN010000302.1 GCA_030671915.1 Pseudomonadota bacterium | reverse complement strand
TGATAAAGACTCATTTGATGGAGCTTCGCGTCCCGCCGGGTGCGTTGCGACCCTTGCCCGATGGGGGGGCATCGCGCCGCGGACCGCGCTGCCCGGACGGGCCGCGAAGCTCCATCAAATGAGTCTTTATCAGCGAGCCTTGGTATAAGCCTGATCTGCTCGGCCGCCCCTCCCCTACTCGCAGATCAGCAGGATCTTGCCGATATGGGTGCTGGTCTCCATCAGCGCATGGGCCGCGGCGGCCTCGGCCAGGGGGAAGGTTTTGTAGATCAGGGGCCTGACCTTGCCGGCCTCGATCAGCGGCCAGACCTTCGCGCGTAACTCGGCGGCAATCTCGGCCTTCTGTTCCACGGTGCGCGGGCGTAGCGTCGAGCCGGTGATGGTCAGGCGCTTGAGCATCATCGGCAGGAAGTCGATTTCGACCTTGCTGGGCTGCTGGAAGGCAATCTGCACCAGCCGGCCCTCGACCGCCAGCGCCTCGATATTGCGCTCGATGTAGGGGCCGCCGACCATATCGAGGATCAAATCCACGCCCTTGCCGTCCGTCAGTTCCCCGACCACTTCGACGAAATCCTCGTCGCGGTAGTTGATTACGCTTTCGGCGCCCAGATCGCGGCAGACCTTTGCCTTTTCCGCATTGCCGACGGTGGTGAAGATGCGCGCGCCGAATTCGCGGGCGAGCTGGATTGCCGTGGTGCCGATGCCGCTGGACCCGCCATGGACCAGGAAGGTCCCGCCCGCCTTCAGCCGGCCGCGCTGAAACACATTGGTCCAGACCGTATAGTAGGTTTCGGGCAGACCGGCGGCCTCCACCAGCGACAACCCCTTCGGCACGGGCAGGCATTGCGGCGCGGGAGCAACGCAGTATTCCGCATATCCGCCGCCGGAGACCAGCGCGCAGACCTGGTCGCCGACTTTCCACCCGGCAACGCCCGGCGCCACCTCGGCGATGGTCCCCGATATTTCCAGCCCCGGAACGGGCGACGCGCCCGGCGGCGGGTTATAGCCACCCTGGCGCTGCATGATATCCGGCCGGTTGACGCCGGCGGCGTGAACCTTGACCAGCACTTCGCCGGCCTGCGGGCGCGGAACAGGCCCGCGCGCGGGGACCAGAACCTCCGGCCCGCCGAACTCAGGCAAATCGACAAAATTCATCTCTCTGGGAATTTCACTGCTCATTGCCTGCTCCCTATTCTAGATTGGGCGCGATAAACCGCCGCGAGCCATGGTGGGTATACCGCAATGCAAGGGAAAGAGAAATGCCGCTCGACAAGGCCGACGACAACGCCAGGATGCCGTATCAATTGCCAATGCCGCGCGAATGTCTGCCGGAAATCGTGGTGCCCGACGCCATCCCGGAGGATGAAAGGCTATGGGTGCCGCAGGCCGAGAATGTCTGGTTCCGCCCGCTCTGCCTGAATGTCAGCCAGGGCTACTGGATGAACCTGTTGCGGGTGCGCAAGGCCGGCGTGCTGTCGCGCCACCGCCACCCCAATGCCGTGCACGGCTTCGTGCTGAAGGGCCGCTGGCATTATCTGGAACATGACTGGGTCGCCGAGGAAGGCGCCTATGTCTACGAACCGCCCGGCGAAACCCATACCCTGGTGGTGCCGGACGATGTCGAGGAAATGATCACCTTTTTCCAAGTCAACGGCATCATGTATTACGTCGATCCCTGGGGCAAGCCGCTGGGCTATGAGGACGTTTTCACCAAGATCGACATGTGCCGCAAGCATTACACTGAACGCGGCCTGGGCGAGGATTACGTGGACCGGCTAATCCGGTAAATCTCACCCCTTGCGTGCTGGGACATCCCTAACTTTCGCGATGGATCGCAGCGATTTTCCTGGCGCGCGCCCGCTGGGCGAACAGGACCGCGATCTTCTTGTAGAGACTTGGCGGCAGAAACCCGTAGTCGAAGCGCCCCGGGTTTCCCGACACGGCCGCAAGATCGACGCCGGGCCATGCGAATTGGTTTACTTCGCTTATTACGACCCATGAACGTTCGCCATTGAGACCAAGGCGCGCCTTCGTGGCGGATGGTATTTCCACCGCGGCGTCTTTGTCCCTGGGCTCGGCATGCGTGATCGGCGCAACGAAAACGGTCTTTGTTCCGCCATCTTCGACAACTGTGAGCACGATGGCGCAGGGGCGATTTTTCACCCCTTCAATTCGTCCCTGCCGATGCTCATCATGCCAGAGATAGGAATAGGAGATAACCAGGCCGAGTTGCGGGTCTGGCAGCGCCACGAAACGCCTTACCCTTCCAGTTCGGCGTCAAGATGCTGGTGTTCGGGCGGTACTTCGGATTTTTCGATCGCGTCGATGATTTCGTCGGGTAGTTCCTCGGCGAGCAGTGCCCGACGGTCCAACTCCTTCAAGCGCCGGTATTCCTCGGCCGCCAGGATAACCACATGCTCGCGCCCATGTTTGGTCACGGTCACCGCGCGCCGCAGAGCCATGTCTTGATACTGGCCGACATTCTTCTGGAATTCGCGCGATGTCACGCTCGGCATGGGAGACTCCTAGTGAGGAATTTGCACTTGCAATACGGATTATACCCGCAAATAGGCGATTTCGCAAGCAAGCCCGTAACGGACCGTCACCCCTTGCCCGCGCGCACGCGCCGACGTCCCTTGCCGGCCTGCTGGGTCAGGAAGGTCTGGCCCTTGTGCTTGCGGCCGGTGCGGGCGCCTTCGCCGCCGGCCTTGCCGGTGCCCGCGGGTTGCCAGGTGGGGATCAGGTGGCGCTTGCCGTTGCCGATCAGGTCGGCGCGGCCCAGGCGTTTCAGGGCGTCACGCAGCAGCGGCCAGTTTTCCGCGTCGTGATAGCGCAGGAAGGCCTTGTGCAGACGGCGCTGTTTCAGGCCGCGGGCGGTCCATATTTCTTCGCCGCCGTTCCGGCGTACCGGACGCAGCGGGTTGCGCTTTCCGTGATACATGGCGGTGGCCAGCGACATCGGCGAGGGCAGGAATGTCTGCACCTGGTCGGCGCGGAAGCCGTTGCGCTTCAGCCACAGCGCCAGGTTCATCATGTCCTCGTCGGTCGTGCCGGGATGGGCGGCGATGAAGTAGGGGATCAGATACTGCTTCTTGCCGGCTGCCCTGGTGGCCTTTTCGAACATCGCCTTGAACTTGTCGTAGGAACCCATGCCCGGCTTCATCATCTTCGACAGCGGCCCGTCCTCGGTATGTTCGGGCGCGATCTTCAGGTAGCCGCCGACATGGTGGGTCACCAGCTCCTTCACATAGGCCGGGCTTTTGACCGCCAGGTCGTAGCGCAGGCCCGAGGCGATGGTGATCTTCTTCACCCCCGGAATCTCGCGCGCCTTGCGATACAGATGGATCAGCGACTCATGGCTGGTATCCAGGTTCTTGCAGATATCCGGATAGACGCAGGAAAGCTTCCGGCAGACCGATTCCGTCTCCCGGTCTTTACAGGCCATGCGGTACATATTCGCGGTCGGCCCGCCGAGGTCGGAAATAACGCCGGTGAAGCCGTCCACGCGGTCGCGGATTTCCTCGATCTCCTTGAGGATCGATTCCTCGGACCGGCTCTGAATGATGCGACCCTCATGCTCGGTGATCGAACAGAAGGAACAGCCGCCGAAGCAGCCGCGCATGATATTGACCGAAAAGCGGATCATCTCCCAGGCCGGGATGCGCGCACCGCCGTATGAGGGATGCGGCGCGCGAGCGTAGGGCAGGCCGTAGACGCCGTCCATCTCTTCCGTGGTCAGCGGGATCGGCGGCGGGGTCAGCCATAGCTCGCGGTCGCCATGGCGCTGGATAAGCGCGCGGGCGTTGCCCGGATTGCTCTCCAGGTGAAGCTGCCGCGAGGTATGGGCGTAGAGCGCCGGGTCGTCCTTGACCTGGTCATAGGCCGGCAGCCGGACCGCCGTGCGTTCGCGCAGAATGTCGCGATAGAGCCGCAGGGGGTTTTCCGGCGCGTCCTCGTCTATGGAGCCGAGGTCGCCGACGGTCCAGCCTTCGGGCACGGCGTCGCGCATGAAGGCCGTGCCGCGGATATCTTTCATCTCGCGCGGATGCTCGCCGGCGGCGATGCGGTGGGCGATCTCGACAATGGCGCGCTCGGCATTGCCATAGACCAGCATGTCCGCCTTGCTGTCCACCAGGATG
>DAOVHN010000070.1 GCA_030671915.1 Pseudomonadota bacterium | reverse complement strand
GACCTGATCGAGGGGCTCGGCTTCGTGCAGGTCGACAGCATCAATACCGTCGAGCGCGCGCATCACATGATCCTGTTTGCCCGCAACCAGACCTATGCCAAGGGTGATCTGGCGCGGCTGCTGGAGCGCGACCGGGGGTTGTTCGAGAACTGGACCCACGATGCGTCGATCATCCCGACCGCGTTCTATCCCTGGTGGCAGCAGCGTTTCGCGCGCGATGCCGGGCGGTTGCGGGCGCGCTGGCGGGCATGGCGGCGCGAGGGGTTCGAGCATATGCTCGACGAGATTCTCGACCATGTGCGCGCCGAGGGGCCGGCGATGTCGCGCCATTTGCGCCGGCCGCAGGATGCGTCGGCGGAGGGCTGGTGGGACTGGCATCCCTCGAAGACCGCGCTGGAATATCTGTGGCGCACCGGCGCGCTGGCGGTCGACCGGCGCGAGGGCTTCCAGAAGGTCTACGATCTGGCCGAGCGGGTCATCCCGGCCGAGCACCGAAACCGGACGCCCGCGCCTGAAGACTATGTCGACTGGTTCTGCCGCGGCGCGCTGGACCGGCTCGGCATCGCCACCGCCGGCGAGATCGCGGCGTTCTGGGACGCGGTCACACCGGCCGAAGCCAGGGCATGGTGCCGCGAGCGCCTCGGCGGCGAACTGATCGAAGTGGAGGTCGAGCCGGCGGATGGCTCGCGCCCGCGCCCGGCCTACGCCCGCCCGGATATTCTCACCCACGCGGCGGACGCGCCCGAACCGCCGGGCCGGCTCCGCGTGCTCAGCCCGTTCGACCCCCTGATCCGCGATCGCGCCCGCGCGCGCCGTCTGTTCGGTTTCGACTACCGCATCGAGGTCTTCGTGCCGGCCGCCAAACGGACTTACGGCTATTACGTCTTCCCGCTGCTCGAGGGCGACCGCCTGGTCGGCCGCATCGACATGAAATGCGAACGCCGCGACGGCGTGCTGCGCGTCACCGGGCTGTGGCTGGAGCCCGGCGTCAAGCCGACCGCCGCCCGCCGCCGCGCCCTCGACGCCGAACTCGACCGCCAGCGCCGCTTCGCCGGCGCCGGGCGGGTGGAGTACGCGGACGGATATCTGAAGGCGGGCCGGTGACTGGCGCTCTCCGCCCGTCCCTCCGCCGGCCCGCTCACAGGGCCTTGCCGCGCCAGGGAAACACGGCGGGAACCCTGGCCCGATAGCTTCGGTAAGCCTCGCCGTACAGCTTCAGCAGACGCCGTTCCTCGAACATCGTGCCGACCGCCAGGTAGGCCGAACCCCAGATCGCCATTGCCAGCCCGAGCCGGTCCTGGGCGTTACCCCAGAGGATCATGTATGCGCCGGCATAGAGCGGATGGCGGACCCAGGCGTGGAAGCCGTCCGTGCGCAGGGGCTCGTCCTCCGGCTCGGCCGTCCCCCGGCGATGCGCGCGGATCTGGGCCGTTCCCGCCAGGCGGCCCAGATCGTAGCCGCGCAGCGCCAGCAGCAGGATGACGACGCCGAGGATCGACAGGCCGGTCAGCCCGGCCCGGGCCGCGCCCGCCAGGGCGAATGGGGCCGCGCCCGCGAACGCCCAGCCGCCCACCAGCCAGACCGCCGACAGGTGGATGCCGGCCAGCAGATTGTAGGCGATGCGGTAGTACGGGCCGAGGGCCGGCGCCAGCAGCTCCTTGGCCCGCGTCCCGGCAAGCAATGAATGCCCGAGGCCGAAACTGAGCCATGCCAGGGCATAAATGACGTGGGCCGCTAACAAACTCATGAATCATTCTCTGCGATGGGAATTCCGGGGCACCGATACTCAACGATATAGTGAAGCCGACCCACGGAAACAGGCGTCTGCTTGCGGGCCGCCCTGCCGGCCGTTATTTTTTATGTGCAACTATATGATATAAAAAGAAAATCACCGTATTAACCGGATTTTGGTTCATTTCCCGCGCCGGATCGGCTGCGACCGGGCCTGAAACCCGCGGAAAACGTTTTTGCAAGGGGTCGAATTCAGATGTCAGGCATCAGTAGTCGGGGGCGGTGGTTTCCGACGCCTGATCCCTGATCCCTAGTCGTCCAATTCAATGACTTCGATCTTCTTCCCATCCGCCGCCAGCGCGATCTTCCCTGCCTTCAGCGCCAGCGCGTCCTCGCCGAAGATCTCCCGCCGCCAGCCCTTCAGCGCCCTGACGTCCGCGTCGTCGTCCGCCGCGATGCGTTCCAGGTCGTCGCCGCTGGCGACCAGCCTCGCCGCCACGTTCTGTTTCTCGCAGTTCAGCTTCAGCAGTACTTTGAGAAGGTCGGTCAGCGGGCCCAGCCCCGGGGGCAGGCGTTCGGGGCGTTCGGGGCGCGCCGGCAGGCTGTGCTCGGGGCGGGCGATGCCGTCCTGGATGGCCTTGAGAATGGCCTGGCCCGACGAGCCCTCGGCCATCTTGGCCGAGATGCCGCGCACATGGCCCAGCGTCTCGGTCTTCTGCGGGGCATGGGATGCGATCTCCTGGATCGCCTCGTCGCGCAGCATGCGGTTGCGGGGGATGTCGCGGCGCTGGGCCTCGCGCTCGCGCCAGGCCGCCACCTCGATCAGGATGGCGAGGTAGCGCTTGCCCTTGCCCCCCCGGCCCTTGATGCGCCGCCAGGCGTCCTCCGGCTCGGCCTTGTAGGTGCCTGGCGCGCACAACACCGCCATTTCCTCGTCCAGCCAGTGGGCGCGGCCGGTCTTCTCCATGCGCTCGGCCAGCTTCTCGTAGACGGGGCGCAGGTGGGTCACGTCGCCCATGGCGTAGTTGAGCTGCTTGTCGGTCAGCGGGCGGCGCGACCAGTCGGTGAAGCGCGAGCTCTTGTCGACGGTGACGCCGATGGTCTGGGCCAGCAGGTTTTCATAGCCGATCTGGTCGCCCAGGCCGCAGACCATGGCGGCGAGCTGGGTGTCGAACACCGGATGCGGCACCTTGCCCATGGCATGATAGAAGATCTCCAGGTCCTGGCGGCCGGCGTGGAACACCTTCAGCACGCTCTCGTCGGCCATCAGCTCATAAAGTGGCGTAAGGTCGATGCCCGGCGCCTGCGCGTCGATGCATTCGGCCTCGTCGGGTCCTGCGACCTGCACCAGGCAGAGGATCGGCCAGAAGGTGCTCTCGCGCATGAACTCGGTATCGACCGTGACATACTCGGCGGAGGACAGCCGGGCGCAGAATTCGGCGAGGCGGGCGGTGTCGGTGATTGGTTTTATGGACATGGGGCAGGGATACATGCATTTCGCGGCGCGGGGAAGTCTTGAAGGGGGAATTGTTGCGTGGCGGCTTTAGGCGGAGCCGGCTTTCACCGGCGAGCCATCCGTTCGTCCACCCCCTCCCAACCCTCCCCCGGTCTATACACCCGCCAGCGGGAGAGGGCTTTTTCCGGGCGGCTTACAAAGCCCCTCTCCCGCTGGCGGGGGAGGGGTTGGGGAGGGGGTGGACAAAGGCGAACCTGTCGGCCTCGGCCGACGCCTTGCTGAATCACCAACGTCGGCGCCAACCCCGCCCTTGACAAGGCGGGGCAATCCGTGGCCTTTCCCCGTCCAATTCAAGTATCCGGATAGGCTTTTTCAGAATGCACGAATACCGCACCCACACCTGCGGCGCGCTGCGCCTCGACGATGTCGGCAAGACCGCCCGGATTTCCGGCTGGGTCCATGTCAAGCGCGACCACGGCAACCTGCTGTTCATCGATTTGCGCGACCATTACGGGCTGACCCAGGTGGTGCTGGACGTCTCCAGCCCGCTGTTCCCGGCCGCCGAGGGGGTGAGCAACGAATCGGTGATCCGCGTCACCGGCGAGGTGGTCAGGCGCACCGAGGACACGGTCAATGCCAAATTGCCGACCGGCGAGGTAGAGCTCGTGGCGGCCGAGATCGAGGTGCTGTCGACGGCCGACCCGCTGCCCATGCCGGTCAACCAGGATGCGGGCTATCCCGAGGATATCCGGCTGCGCTATCGCTATCTGGATTTGCGGCGCGCCGAGATGCAGGCCAACATCATGCTGCGCGCGAAGGTTATCCAGTCGATCCGCGGGCGCATGGTCGAGCAGGGCTTCACCGAGTTCCAGACGCCGATCCTGACCGCCTCGTCGCCCGAGGGCGCGCGCGACTATCTGGTGCCCAGCCGCATCCATCCGGGCAAGTTCTACGCCCTGCCGCAGGCGCCGCAGCAGTTCAAGCAGCTCCTGATGATCGCCGGCTTCGACCGCTATTTCCAGATCGCCCCGTGCTTCCGTGACGAGGACGCCCGCGCCGACCGCTCGCCGGGCGAGTTCTACCAGCTCGATCTGGAGATGTCCTTCGTCAACCAGGACGACGTGTTCGCCGCGCTGGAGCCGGTGCTGCATGGCGTGTTCGAGGAATTCGCCGATGGCCGTACGGTCTCGCCCGCGCCCTTTCCGCGCATTCCTTTCGCGGAAGCGATGGAGAAATACGGCTCGGACAAGCCGGACCTGCGCAACCCGCTGATTATCACCGACGTGACCGAGGCCTTCCGGGGCTCTTCCTTCGGGCTGTTCGCCAAGGGTATCGAGGGCGGCTCGGTGGTCAAGGCGATCCCGGCGCCCGGGACAGGGAGCAACCCGCGTAGTTTCTTCGACAAGCTGAACGACTGGGCGCGCGCGCAAGGCGCCGGCGGGCTGGGCTATATCATTTACGAGCCCGACGGTAGCGGCAAGGGCCCGATCGCCAAGAACATCGACGAGGCCCGCCTGAAGCAGATCGCCGAGATCGCGGGCGCCAAACCCGGCGACGCGGTGTTCTTCGCCTGCGACAAGCCAGGTGCCGCGGCCGAATTCGCCGGCACCGTGCGCACCAGGCTGGGCGAAGACCTGGACCTGATCGAGAAGAATGTCTTCAAGTTTTGCTGGATCGTCGACTTCCCGATGTTCGAGCTGGACGAGGCGACCGGCAGAATAGAGTTCAGCCACAACCCCTTCTCCATGCCCCAGGGCGGGATGGAGGCGCTGGAGACCATGGACCCGCTGGAGATCAAGGCCTGGCAGTACGACATCGTCTGCAACGGCGTGGAGCTGTCGTCCGGCGCGATCCGGAACCATCTGCCGGAGATCATGTACAAGGCGTTCGGGATTGCGGGCTACGGGCCGGAGGTCGTCGAGGACCGCTTCGGCGGTATGCTCAACGCGCTGAAGTTCGGCGCGCCGCCCCATGGCGGCTCGGCGCCGGGCATCGACCGCATCGTCATGCTGTTGGCCGACGAGCCCAACATTCGCGAGGTTGTGGCCTTCCCGATGAACCAGCGTGCCGAAGACCTGATGATGCAGGCCCCGGCCGAGATCGAGCCCGAGCGCCTGCGCGAGCTAAACATCCGCATCCACATGCCGCCCAAGAAGGTGGAAGAAGAGAAGACGTAGGGCGCGGCCCCCTGTTGGCGGTCGCGCGGATGCTGGATAACTGGGAGCCGCCAAATATTAACGAGGCGCACCGGGTTGACTGGATCGACACAACTGACTGAAAAATAAAAAGAAACACAAAACCCGGGTGGGTTTTGCGGTCAAAGATTAACCAAACCTGTTTACGGGAATTAAATATCTGGCTGATAGGTTTCAACTGTCAGCCACGGGTCGGCGTTTCGAGTATAGAAAAACATCGCCATGGTTAACATAAAATTAAAAATTATCGATACCGTTTATCGGCTTGCATAAAACACATATAAAATTAAAAATAAATAATAAAGATAGGTACGAGGCCGTTGGTCTTTTAATAAAATGCGCTTGTAATTGGATTCTATATTAGTTGCAGATTCAAGCGTTAAGGTTTTTACTAAAATCATTAAAGCGACCAAGAGATTTAATGAAAACTGTATCTCACATACGTATTTCGATTGCCGCCGCGCTGTTGTTCGTTTTAAGCGGCTGCACAATCTCGCCCGCCGTCGATGCCGTTTCCTGGACCGTCGATGGGGTCAGTTATATTCTGACCGGTAAGAGCATGACCGATCATGCGATGTCGGTGGCCGCCGGCAAGGATTGCGCGATGACACGCGTCGTGAAAGGCGAGGCCGCCTGTGTCCCCAACGACGAGGATGTGGCCGGCGATCGTCTGGTCTTCCAATTCGATACCGTTACCTGGGGCGAGACGCAGATGGCGGCGGTTGGCGCCGGCGATCCACTCACCATCAGCGCCGCGATTTCCGATATTGCTGAGCCGCTGGGCGATAGCGTTAGCGTGGAGCAACGCTCCGCCGCGATCGCCGCTGTCGCCGCCGACACGATCCCGCTGAATGCCTTCGTCGTCCCCGGAGAAACCGAAAAGACCGCGATGTTCTCCGCGCAGATCAAAGACAAGTCTTCGCAACTGGTGGCCTCTCCCGATCGGGACACGCGCCTCTGGCTGCCGGTCACGGTTGACGCCGAATAGGCTGTCGCCGGACCGTCGATTGCACGGAAATTTACTTCGCATGGAACTTGCGACGGGCCTCTGGCCCGTCGATTTCTTTGTGGACTATGGCCCGTCCCTTGCGCTATCCGCTAGTTAGTGGAGTGAGTGAATGAAAATCATCCTGGCAATAGCGGCCGGCGGGGCGCTTGGCGCAGTGGCGCGGCATTTCGTCAATAACCAGATTACGCATTGGCTGGGGGACGGATTCCCGTGGGGCATCCTGGTCGCCAATGTCGCCGGATCTTTCGCAATTGGTGTTCTCGCTGAATCCATGGCGCTGGCCTGGTCGCCGTCGCAGGAACTGCGTGCCTTCATGATTGTTGGCGGGCTGGGCGCCTTCACGACCTTTTCCACTTTCTCGCTGCAGGTGGTGCTGCTCTATGAGCGGGGCCAGATGCTGCTGGCCGCCGGCTATGTCGCCTCGTCGGTGGTGCTGGCCGTTGGCGGCCTGTTTGCGGGCCTGGCGTTGGTCCGGGCAATTGTCGCATGATAGGCGTCGAAACGGTTGAGGTTGCCGCGGACGACGAAGACATCAGGCTCGACCGCTGGTTCCGACGGCGCTATCCGGGACTTAAGCACGGGGCGCTGGAAAAGCTGCTGCGCACGGGCCAGATCAGGGTAGACGGAAAGCGGGCCAAGGCGAATCTCCGGCTTTCCGAGGGCCAGCAAGTCCGCATTCCGCCACAGGCAGCCGCGCCGGTGAGCGAGCCGCCCCGCCATGTGAACCGAAAACCGGATGCCGGGGAAGCCGCCTTCGTCCAGTCTCTGGTGATCTACCGGGACGACGACGTGATCGCGCTGAACAAGCCGCCCGGGCTTGCGGTCCAGGGCGGCACGAAAACGACGCGCCACATCGACGCGATGCTGGACGCGTTGCGGTTCGGCGCGAAGGAGCGCCCGAAACTGGTGCACCGGCTGGACCGCGACACCAGCGGAGTTCTGTTGCTGGCGCGCAGCGCGAATGCGGCGGCCAAGCTCGGCAAGGCGTTTCAAGGCCGTAATGTGCGAAAGATATACTGGGCGCTGGCCGTCGGCGTGCCCGAGATGGATGAGGGCCGAATTGATCTGCCGCTGGGCAAACGCCCCGGCCCGCATGGCGAACGAATGATGCCTGATGAACAAGAGGGCAAGAGCGCGATTACCCTGTATAGCGTTGTCGAGCGCGCCGGCAACACGGCTTCATGGCTGGCCCTCTGGCCGCTGACCGGGCGGACCCATCAACTGCGCGCCCATTGCGCCGCCATCGGTCACCCCCTCGCCGGCGATGGCAAATATGGCGGCGAGGAAGCCTTCCTGCCGGGCGAAGGGGTGGCGCGGCAGGTGCATCTGCACGCCCGCGAACTGCGTCTGCCGCACCCGTCGGGACGCGGCGAGTTGCATATTACCGCCGAACTGCCGCCCCACATGGCGGAAAGCTGGGACCTGTTTGGATTCGACCGCAATTATGCCGGCGACCCGTTCGCGGCGATCGACCGATAGGTTATCCGCCGAACGTCGCCTCCAGGCGGAACAGGATACCCGGCACCGGTTCGAAGTCGCGTTCGTCGGGGAAACTGACCTGCGGCGCGACCTCGAAGGTCAGCCAGTCGCGCCATATCTTCTGTCGATGCCGAATCCGTGCCGTGATGCGGTCGAGCCGGTGGGGACCGGTCTTGAATCCGTTGATCAACTGGTATTCGACGGCGGAATTTTCGTCCAGCGGGCGGAACAGCGCGAAGCCCAGACTGTAAAAATAGTCCGGATCTTCCTGGAGCCATGTGCCGTCCAGGCTGGTGCGAAACAGCATGTCCTCTTCCAGAATGCGCTCAAAATCGAGAGAGGTGCGCGATTCCAGCCCGTCGAGGGAATAGAAGCGGATTCTTTCGGTGAACCTGAAATTCCAGACGTCGTTTAGCGGCACAAGCTCGCGGTAGCGGCCGCCCACATAAGGGTTGGGCGTATACCCGTCGAAATCCAGCCCCAGCCGGGCAATGATCGAACGCTCTTCCACGGCGCGGAATATGTAGGAAACAGCGGCGGAAGTTCTCTCCTCCGCGGCGCCGGGCCGTGGCGATGCCGCATCGCCACGGTCGGATCCCTCAAGGTCGTCCGGTTCGCCGCGACTGAGTATCTCGAACCGCAGGCGTTTGTTGGCGGCGGGCAGCTTGAGATGGAGCCTCGCCTTGGCATCGACGTCGGTTCCCTCATAGAGTTCGGAGAAACTGTCCAGCCGTATGCGCAGTCTGGATTTGTTGATTTCCGCTTCATAGTTTTCGTCGG
>DAOVHN010000280.1 GCA_030671915.1 Pseudomonadota bacterium | reverse complement strand
GGCCTCGGCCCCGGCGATCGGGTAAAACATGGAGGCGAAGGGCGCAACTGACTGGGGCGACAGCAGCCGCTGGAAGGCATAGACGAAATCCCCGGCCACCAGCGCCCGGCCGTCCGACCATTTCAAACCCTCGCGAAGTTTGAAAATCCAGCGCCGGCCTTTCTTTTTGACTTCCCAGGACTCGGCGGCGCCGGGCAACGGCTGGCCGGCCGCATCCTCGACAACCAGCCCCATGAACAAGTCGGTCAGAAT
This sequence comes from Pseudomonadota bacterium, assembly GCA_030671915.1. Taxonomy (GTDB): domain Bacteria; phylum Pseudomonadota; class Alphaproteobacteria; order UBA8366; family JADFVY01; genus JADFVY01. The sequence continues at coordinate 4,166 of DAOVHN010000280.1, read as the reverse complement.
CGATTGCTCGACCGCGCGGAAGGCGTATTGCGGGTCCAGTTGATTCGGCCCTTCCATAACGCCGCGATGCAGTTCGCGTTCGATGATCTGCGCGCTGGCCGGCCCCGCGATGACCGCGAAGGCGGCGGCGAGGATTGAGTATCGAATTAACCTGTTGATATAGCTTAGTTCAGGCAATGCGTTGCACCGTTCCGATTGCATTAGATTACCGCCCGGACCCTATCCGCCCGACGGGTTCGCCGCAAGCCCATGGTTGACTGCGACGCCGCCGAAATCAAGGCGGCTGTTCTGAAACACAAGGGCAACGAATGGCGCCCCACGGTAATTTCATGCCAACGGCAAAGGCACCAGGGCGGAGAAATCGAACAACAAAAGGGCCCCGTCACGAGGCCCTTTCATCTTTAACGACCGGACAGACCGGCATCGACATTACCGAACTTCACCCGGCGAAATTCCCGTGCGGCAGGAATTCCGCTTTTGCTCAACTTCTCGGCGATGGATCGCTCTTGCCGGCGAACCACCGGCCATCTGGCCGGGTGGACTGCTCCCGGTCTTGTCAGGGATGGGTCAGGCGTTCGATTTCGTCCTTGATGGCCAGTTTCTGACGTTTGAGGTCGTGGACGGATATGTTGTCAGGTAAAGGTCTATTTTCTTCGTCTTCAAGAATTTTTTCGAGGTCTACCTTTTTGTCCTGCAGCGTCTTCACGCGATCCTCAAGCGACATGGTGTCACTCCCTTTCAGTTGGTGGTCTCAAACTCCCTTAACGCAACTCCGTGCCTCGCCAGTCCATGGGCCTGCACGCCGCGCCGAAACAACGCGCCGCACACAAACGGCCCCGCGGCGAAGTTGACCTTCGCCGTTGGGGTGCCCCGCCGGGCATCCAATTTTAGATGGAGTATCGAGATGTCGGTCAAATACGACATTAGGACGGGATGTTACATTTTTTTCATCCCCTTGTCATCAGGCAAGCGATCACTTTTTGCGAAACTGGTGGACTGTTTACCCTTGCGCTTGCGCTTGCAGGCCGCCGCAACAGCCTCGTGCAAGAGAATTCAAGAGCGCCCGGTCGCCGTCTGACAGAGAGAGCCCGGCGGCCGCGATACAGCCCTCGAGGTTGGCGGATGCATCGGCGATCTGTGTCGCCGCCGCCACACCAGATTCGCCCATATCCGTGGCCATGCCGGCGATGGCCAGTTGCGCCGCGTGCTCCGCTTCCAGCTCCAGCGCCATCACCCTTTCACGCAGCACGGCCGCGCCAGGCTTGTCGCCATGGCTTTTAAGATGGCGGCGAACCGCCCGCAACGGCTCGACGACATTGGCGCGCCAATCGGCCGTCCCGTCGATCAGCAGCGCCCATTGCGAGCCTGATAGCCGTCCGCGCCCCGTTGCGCCGGTCCAGCAGGCGAACAGCAGCAGATTGACGTCCAGGGCCAGCCGGTCCTGCAGATCCAGCAGGGTTTCTTCCACGCCGGGTCTGCCATAGATTTCCAGCGACCAGCCCCAGAAGGGATGCGCGGGAAGTTCGTTCACCGGTCGCCCAGGCATATGCCGAGTCCGCGTGCGGTGCGCGCCACCGGGCCGTCGGGGTCGACGAGGTGCGGACGGCTTATGGCGTCGGCGATCGGCACGTCGATCACCTGGCGCGCACGCCAGGCCACCATGCGGTCGAATTTGCCCTCGGCCACCAGATCGACGGCGTGGACGCCGAAGGCTGCCGCGATCAGCCGGTCGCGGGCGCTCGGCGTGCCGCCGCGCTGGATATGGCCCAGCACCGTAACCCGAACCTCGGCCCCCGTTTCCTCCGCGATTCGCTCGCCGATATAATGGCCGACTCCGCCATAGCGTTGTTTCTCGCCGGGCGCGCTCTGGATGACGGTCTCGCCCTCCTCGGTCTTAATGGCCTCGGCGACCACGACCAGCGCAAAGTTGCGGCCCTGTCCGCGCACTTGTTCTATACGCCGGGCGATGCAGCCCATATTCCAGGGAATTTCCGGAATCAGGATCACGTCGGCCCCGCCGGCAATGCCTGAAACCAGTGCTATATGCCCCGCGTCACGGCCCATGACCTCGAGGATCATGACCCGGTTGTGGCTGGCGGCGGTGGGTTGCAGCCGGTCCAGCGCCTCTGTCGCTACTGAAACAGCGGTATCGTAACCGACCGCGAACTCGGTCTCGGCCACGTCGTTGTCGATGGTCTTCGGGATGGTCACCAACCCGAAGCCGCCTTGCTGCGCCAGCCGGCGGAGGATGGCCTGGCTGCCGTCGCCGCCAATGCCGATCAGCGCGTCGACGCGCAGTAGCCGCAAGCCCTCGATGACCTCTTCGGAACGATCCTTGAGCGTGCCGTCGGCCATCGGATAGGCGAAGGGGTCGCCCTTGTTGGTGGTGCCCAGAATGGTCCCGCCCTGGCGCATCAGCGTGCCGTCGAAGATATCGAGACCCATTTCGCGCGCCCGCGGCGGCCGCTCCATCAGCCCCCTGGTGCCCTGTTCGATACCCACGACCTCCCAGCCGTAGCCTTCGATCGCGCGGTGGACCACGGCGCGCAGCACCGCATTCAAGCCGGCGCAATCGCCGCCACTGGTCAGAACCCCCAATCGCATATGTTTCTCCCGCTGTCTGCCGGCGGCCCAAAATGATGCCGCCGGGGCTATCGCCTAAACGCGATTCTAGCTAGAATTGCCGCCGGTAACCACCACGGGCTCATTAATGAACGAATCGGCCGACAGGGAAACCCTCGAACGTCAGTTGGAGGAACTGAAATCCTCGCACAGGGACCTTGACGACGTGATCGCCCGGATCACGGAGGAGGCGCCTTTCGACCAGCTTCAGATTCAACGGCTGAAAAAACGCAAGCTGCGGATCAAGGACCAGATGGCAAAAATTGAGAGCCTGTTGTTACCCGACATAATCGCCTGATTCACATGGATAAATGAAGATCCGGTCGTTCAGCAGGCAAAATCGTGATCGCGCCGGCGGTAATTTTGGTCGCCTGTAGAGGATTCCTTAAGGTTCACCTGCTGGAATGTTATGCAGGCATTCGGGCGAATGCGGAACGCAAGAAAAAACGCCCGCTACTTCTCCCGAAGGCTGTTCGCGCCGCTACGGCGACGGCAGATTGGGGAAGTCTGGCCATGAGCGAAAACCGTGAAATTTGCGATTTCGAGGAAGAAGACTCGCTGCAAATCGACGCACGCGAAATAGCGCCGCTTCTGGGTCTGACTCCGGAAAGGCTGATGGCGGAATTGCGCGCCGGCCAAGTCTATCATACCGCCGAGGAAGGCAAACAGGATGAAGACAGCCGCATGCGCATCGTTTTCCGCTACCGGGCGCGCATGGCGCGCCTGATCGTCGAGTCCGACGGTTCGATGCATCCGGAGATCAACCGCACGCACTGAGAGCCTGGTCCGGAATATATTGTTGTTTTCACGGGCTTGTGTTTGCTTCCGGTTAGGAGGCGATCGCGCCGCGGGCCGCGCCTAACATTCGACTCGGCGGACGCCAATGAAAACATCAACATATTTCGGTCCAGGCTCTGGGGTTTACAAGATGCAGGCCGGTGCGTTTTCCACCACACTGCCTTGCGGCGCGGCATGCCAACTGCCTGCGCTGCCTGGTCGCAGGCATAAACTCTTGCTCAGTTTGTTTGTATCGCTATATTGCACCGGTCTCCGGGTCTCATGGAAGGTCCGGTTCCGGTAGCTGGGGGGATTCATCCCGTCAATCATGTCGCCGGTCCGCGTCCGCTAGCGGCGCGGGATGGCGGCATATGGCTTCTGGAAAGAAATTTCGAGTCCAGCCAGTACAGGGACCTATTCAATGAAAATTGCCGTATTGAAGGAAAGGCGCCCGAACGAAACGCGCGTCGCGGCATCGCCCGAGACCGTCAAGAAGATGGTCGACATGGGTCTCGACCTCGTGGTCGAGAGCGGCGCGGGCGACGCTTCCTCATTTTCCGACGATGCCTACAAGCAGGCGGGCGCGAGCATTGCGAAGGACGCGAAGGCGGCCGCCAGCGGCGCCGACATCGTCATCAAGGTGCTGCGCCCGATGATCGCCAGCGAGGGGGATGACGAACTGTCCGCCCTGTCGTCCGGGCAATGCCTGATCTGTTCGATGAACGCGCTGAACGAACCCGAATTCGTGGGCGCCATGATGAAGGCCG
>DAOVHN010000145.1 GCA_030671915.1 Pseudomonadota bacterium | reverse complement strand
TGCCTCACCAATATCGACCGCGTCTTTGCGATCGGCGATATCGCGACCTATCCCGGTAAGCAGAAGCTGATTTTGACCGGGTTCGCGGAGGCCGCAGCGGCCGCACATGCGGCTTGGCCCATGGTATTCGAAGGCCAGGAACTGCATTTCGAATATTCGACGACCAGGGGCCTGCCAGGCCAGTAATACCCGACCCTCCCGGAGAAAGTCAGTTCATCGATTCGATGTCCAACAGGGGATTTTCGCTTGACTGCGGCACGCGATTCAATGGCAGGCGGCAGGTTGCTTTCGTTCCCTGGCCCTGCGTGCTCTCCAGGTCGACCGTGCCGCCATGCAACTCGACCAGGCTCTTGACCAGGGCCAGGCCCAGCCCCGTGCCGGACTCGCGCGTATTGGGGTCGCCGCGTTCGAACCGCTGGAAGACGCGCTCATGGTCCTCCGGTGCGATGCCGATGCCCGTATCGGTGACGCTCAGCAGCATTTCGTCGTCCGTGCGCTCGGCCGACAGTACGATGGTCCCGCCGGCGGGGGTAAACTGTATTGCGTTGGAGACCAGATTGAACAGCGCTTGGCGCAACCGGACCGTATCGGCCAGCATGGCGCCGATGTCGGCGGGGCATTCGATCTTGATCTTCAGTCCGGCCTGATCGGCCCGTTCGGCCGCGACCTCCGCCAGCGCGCCTATCAGTGAAGCGATTTCCACATCCTGCAGGTCCAGCGACATGTATCCGGCCTCGATGGTCGCCAGATCCAGAATGTCGTCGATCAGCGCCATCAGGTGGGTCGAGGCCTGAAGGATGCATTCGACATATTCGGACTGGCGCTCGGTAAGGTCGCCGAAATAGCGGTTGTCGAGGATTTCGGTAAACCCGACGATCGCATTCAACGGTGTGCGCAACTCGTAACTGACATTGCCGATGAATTCCGATTTGATTCTGTCGGCATTCTCCAAGGCGACGTTGCGGTCCCTGAGCGCTCGCTCGACCCGGGCGCTGTCGGAAATATCCACGAAGTTCATCAGCATATTGCCGTCGGGCTGCGGCACGACCGCATACTTGATAACGGTGCCGTCCTCCCGGTGCAGCCGGCCGCTATGCGCCGCGCGCTCGGTCACCATCAGGACAATGCGCTGTTTCAGCCGCGGCCAGTCTGCGTCGTCCGGGAAATAGCTTCGCGCGGCCTCCACCAACTCGCTGATATGCGGCCCACCGGCAAGCGTTTCCTCGGGAATTCCCCAGATCCTGCCCAATTCCGGGTTAAACAACCTCAACCTGCCGTCGCCGCCGAACACCGCGACACCTTCATAAAGCTTGTTCAGTGTCTCGCGTTGCACTTCGATCAAAGTGTTGTACGAACTCTCCAGCGCCAGCCGGTCGGTGACATCCTCCAGCGCAAAGACCAGCCCGCCCAGCGGATGGGGCGAAGCGACAAAGCGCAGGGTGGTTTCGTCGGGCAGATGCATCAGCTCCTGCACAGGCTCGATCAGCGAAGTGAACCAGCGGTCTTGGTCGGCCTTGAAAGCCGGGAAGTCGACATATTCCGGCAGCCGGCGATTCTCGCGCAGCCATTCCAGAATTTCGCCCAGGCTGGGTTCGCCCTCAAGTTTCGCATTGTCGATCTGGGTCATCTCCGCATAGGCGGTGTTGAAGAATTTAAGCCGCTTGTCGGCGCCGAAGATGGCGATCGCCGTACCCAGGCCTTCAAGCACTTCCGCATGGGCCGCTATATGGTCTGCCAGCTGGTCCTGCAGCGCCTCCAGCGCCGTTGCGTCCATTGCAAAACCGCCAACCCGGCGCACGGGGCCGTCCAGCGGAACTTCGGTGAATTCCAGCAGGCGCCGGTTGCTGCCGATCACCACATGATGGCTTTCCGATTGCGCCATACCGGTTTTGCTGGCCCGTTCCGCCAGCGCCCGGCCGCCCCGGTCGATATAGCCGGCGGCAAGTTCGATCTGATCGGCAAGTATGGTTTCGCGATTGCGGTCGGCGGCTTCCACATAGGCGCGGTTGACGCCCGCGAGCTTGTGATCCTCGCCACGCCACCAGGCCGGCATCGGAATCTTGTCGAGCAATGCCTGCAGGGTTGCCGCCTCCGTGGACTTTCCGTCCAGTTCGCCCGACAAACGCATCAGTTCCGCCGCGTCCAGGACCCAGACAACGCCGGTTCCGTCCAGTCGCTCGCCGCGAAGGGTGACCGAAGTCTCTCCCGATATCCGGAAGCAGCCTTCGAAGCCCGTTCCATCCGCGTGCAGCGCCCGCAGCGCGGTCGTCAGCCGCCCCTGCTCGGCCTCCGGAAAAGCGCCGCGCAGGATGCCGTCCGCCTTCTCCGCGTCGACCGGGCCGGGGTTGCGCGCCAATTCCAGAAATTCCACGGCGCGGGCCGAAAAACTTGCCCCGCCCTCTGCCCAGCGAACAACACCGGCAGGCGCGCTGTCCAGAAGCCGGGCGTTTGCCGTGGACAGGCGCGCGGCTTTGTCCCTGCTGGCGCGCAGCACCATATAGAGATAGGCCATCCCGGCGACAGCGGCGGCCAGCGCCCCGCCCAGCGACAGCGCGACCGGCATGGATACCGATCCCGCCGCATGGGCGGGGGAGTCGACAAAAAGCAGCGCAATGGCCACCAAGCCAGTGCCGTCGATTAACCTTTTCTTTATCACGTCGGCCAGTTTAGGTAAGCCGCGTGCGCGGCACAAGGAGCCTTGCGTGCATATCATGCTGAATCAAGAAGAATTTTCTATCGGCCGCCTGGCGGCCAAAAAGCAAGGCCCCGGCGTTCGCCAGGGCCTTCCATAGATACGGCCGATGAAACGCCGACTCAGTAGCGGTAATGCTCCGGCTTGAAGGGGCCCTGAACCGGAACGCCGATATAGTCGGCCTGTTCCTTCGACATTTCCGTCAACTGAACGCCCAACTTGGCCAGATGCAGCATGGCGACCTTTTCGTCGAGATGCTTGGGCAAGACATAGACCTGCTTTTCGTAATTTTCCGGATGCTGCCAAAGCTCCATCTGGGCCAGCACCTGATTGGTGAAGCTGGCGCTCATCACGAAGCTGGGATGGCCGGTGGCGCAGCCCAGATTCACAAGCCGGCCCTCGGCCAGCAGGATGATGCGCTTGCCGTCGGCGAATTCGATTTCGTCGACCTGCGGCTTGATGTTGTTCCATTTCAGATTTTTCAGCGCGCCGATTTGAATTTCAGAATCGAAATGCCCGATATTGCAAACGATCGCCCGGTCCCTCATCGCCCGCATATGGTCGACGGTAATGACGTCGATATTGCCGGTGGTGGTGACGAAGGTGTCGCCGCGCGGCGCGGCGTTCTCCATGGTGACGACCTCGAAACCCTCCATCGCGGCCTGCAGGGCGCAGATCGGGTCGACCTCGGTGACCAGCACGCGGCAGCCCGCGCTGCGCAGCGACTCGGAAGACCCCTTGCCGACGTCGCCGAAGCCCGCGACCACGGCGACCTTGCCCGCCATCATCACGTCGGTGGCGCGGCGAATGCCGTCCACCAGGCTTTCGCGGCAGCCGTATTTGTTGTCGAACTTCGACTTGGTGACCGAGTCGTTGACGTTGATGGCCGGGAACATCAGCGTGCCGTTCTGGGCCATCTCGTACAGGCGATGAACGCCCGTGGTGGTTTCCTCGGTCACGCCCTGGATGCTCTTCGCGGTCTTCGTATACCAGCCCGGCTGTTCCTTAACCCGCTTGGCGATCGCGGCGAACAGGACTTCCTCTTCCTCGTTGCTCGGTTTGGAAACTACCGAGAGATCCTCCTCTGCCCGCATGCCCAGATGCAGCAGCAGCGTGGCGTCGCCGCCATCGTCGAGGATCATGTTCGGCGCGCCGCCGTCGGACCACTCGAAAATCCGGTGGCTGTAGTCCCAGTACTCTTCCAGCGTCTCGCCCTTGATGGCGAAGACCGGAACGCCAGAGACCGCAATGGCCGCGGCGGCGTGGTCCTGGGTCGAATAAATGTTGCAGGAAGCCCAGCGCACATCGGCGCCCAGCGCCGTCAGCGTCTCGATCAGCGCGGCGGTCTGGATGGTCATATGCAGCGAGCCCGCGATGCGCGCGCCCTTCAGCGGCTGCGCCTTGCCGAATTCCTCGCGCAGGGACATCAGCCCCGGCATCTCGGTTTCGGCGATATCCAGTTCCTTGCGGCCCCAGTCGGCCAGACCGATATCCTTGATTACATAATCCTGCGCGCTCATGGCGTAATTCCTCTGAAAATCCTGTTGATGGCGGGCAGCGATATAACAGCACCGGCGTTTCAATGCAAGTAGAATATAAAGATATCTTTATGTTTATCTATTAGAGGGCTGGCGGGGGTTTGCGAGTGTATTCACCGCATCAGGCCAGACCGTTGAAATCGTCCAGCAGGGCGGCGATACGGCCGGAATCGGCCTGGCTCATGATGATCTCGGCGCGCATGGTGGCGGCCGTCATGTCGATCTGGCGGATGCGCTGCTTGACGCGCGGGAGGCTGGGCGACGCCATCGACAACTCGCGCACCCCAAGACCCAGCAACAGCGCCGTATAGCGTGAATCGCCGGCCATCTCGCCGCAGACGCTGACAGGGATGCGGGCGCGCATGCCCGCCTGCACGGCGAACTGGATCAGCCGCAACACCCCCGGATGCAGTGGATTGTACAGGTGTGCCACCTGTTCATCGGCGCGGTCTATGGCCAGGGTGTACATGGTCAGGTCGTTGGTGCCGATGGCGAAGAAATCGACATGGGCCGCCAGCGCATCGGCGGCCAGCGCCGCGCCGGGCACCTCGATCATCACGCCCAGCGGCGGAATTGGATCGGCGATCGGAACGCCGCGCCGTTTCAGCCGCTTGATGACGCGGGTCAGTATCTCGCGGGACTGCCGGATTTCGCCGGTCCCGGCGATCATCGGCAGCAATATCCGCACTGGCCCGTGCGCGCCGGCCCGCAGGATCGCCGCCAACTGAGCCTCGAACAGTTTCACCTGCTTCAGGGACAGCCGAATCGCCCGCAGTCCCAACGCGGGGTTGACCGGATGGCCCAGATGCTCGCCCAGCGAATAGGCCAGCTTCTCGCCGCCGACGTCCAGCGTGCGCACGGTGATCGGCCGCCCGCCCATCGCCGCGATCAGCCCGGAAAGGGATTCATATTGTTCGTCCTCGTCGGGCGGGGTGTCGCGGTTCATGAACATGAACTCGGTGCGCAGCAATCCGATGCCTTCGGCCCCGACCGCCAATGCGCTGTCCACCTCGCGCGGCAGCTCAAGATTGGCTTGCAGCCCCACGAGCGTGCCGTCGCTGGTTTCCGACGGCAGATTGATCAGCCGGTCCAGTCGCCGCCTTTCGCGCTCCAACAGCTTGCGGCGGCCCTCGTAATCCAGCAGCGTTTCCGGCTTCGGGTCGACGATGATGCGTCCGGCCGCGCCGTCGATAATCACCGTCTCGCCACTTTTCACGCCGCCCAGCAGCCCGGCCACGCCGAAGATCGCCGGCAGGCCGAACGAGCGGGCCATGATGGCGGTGTGGCTCTCCTTGCCGCCCAGCACGGTCGCGAACCCGGCGACGATCTCGGGGTTGATAAGGGCCGCGTCGGCGGGACTCAGTTCCTCGGCGATAATGATGGTCCCGGGCGGCAGATGGGTGAATGCTTGGAATGGCGTGTCCGTGAGGTTGCGGATCAGCCGCGCGCCGACCTCGCGGACATCGTCGGCGCGTGCAGCCATATAAGCGTCGGGCAGACTCTCGAAACCCCGCGCGACCTCCGAGATCGCCATCTGCACTGCGGCTTCGGCATTGATTCGCTTACTCGCAATCGTCTCCTCGACACCACGGACCAGGCGGGACCCGGTCAGCATCAGCAAATGCGCGTCCAGCAGGTAACCGAGTTCCTCCGCCGTCGCATCCGGCAGCGCCAGCGATTTGGTTTTCAGCTTGGTGAGCTGATTTTGCGAACGCGTCAGCGCCACTTCGAAGCGGCCGGTTTCCGCCGCGATATCGTCTTGCCGAATCTCGTATTCCGGGACCTGCAGCGCGCCGGCCTCGCTGACATGGGCCGGTCCTATCGCGATGCCCGGCGCCCCGACGACGCCGTCGAGGATGCGCTCGCCTATCGCTTTTGTTCGTTCAGTCTTCATCGAATCCGGATTTCACCAAGCCCGCGATCGCCTCCACGGCCTGTTCCGCCTGTTTCCCGGTGGCGCTGACTCCGATCTGCGTGCCCGGCGCCGCAGCCAGCATCATCAGCCCCATGATCGACAGGCCCGAAACCTCGGCGCCATCCTTGCAGACCGTTATGTCGGCGTCGAATTCGCCAGCCAGCTTCACGAAGCGCGCCGCCGCCCGGGCATGCAGCCCGCGCCGGTTGACGATGGTGACCTCGCGGGCCACGGCTCCCGTCATCAGTCGCCGTCTCCCAGCAGGCTGGACGCGACGCTGATATATTTCCGGCCCGATTCCTGCGCCTGGGCAACCGCGTCGTCGATCGAATGGCCTTCGCGCAAGCTCGCCAGCTTGATCAGCATGGGCAAGTTGATCCCGGCAATCACCTCGACCTTCGCTTCCTTCATA
>DAOVHN010000673.1 GCA_030671915.1 Pseudomonadota bacterium | reverse complement strand
CTGGATTGCTTCGCCTGCGGCTCGCAATGACGTCCGTAATCGCGGCGGCCCCGCTTATTATTCCAGGTCGCTGTCGAGTATGGTGTCTCGCCGGTGCTTCTCGTCCAGCATGACGATCATGCGCGACAGACTGGCCGCGTCCAGGTTCGACCAGCCTGCCGTGATCCGGCCGTCCTTCCATAATACGGTCGCGGCGACGCCTGCGATTTCGCCGACGTTTTCCAGACCGCTTTCGAAAATCTCGGCGGGCGTTGTGCCATAAAGGCTCTCAATTCTGGCCACGGTCGTCTTCCTCCCAACGATTAAATATACCGAGCCGCCTGGGCCTTCCCCCGGGCCTTCCACCGAACCCGCGAGACGTTTACTGGCCGAATGTCTCCAGGGCCTCGAAGTCGATCGACTGAAAATAGGCCTTGACCGATTCGTCGGTCGTCATCTGGTCTCCCTCCACGGACACCAGAAAGTTGTTGTTGACCATGGTCTGAAGCGAGTGCTCCGGCTTGTCCTGAATAACCTTGCGCCCGTCGATAACAACCAGCTTCGTATCGCCGCCCAGCATCGCCGGGTTGGTAAACATCATGCTCATTGCCTGAAGCATTGGCGAATTGCCGATGATGGATATGCTGACATGCTCGTCATCCTTGCGGTAGGACCGGCTGGCCTGTAGTCCGCCGCCGAACATCGCCGCGCCGGCGGTGCTGGTCTCGGCCTCCTCGGCCGTCCAGCCCGCAATGGGTTCGGGCAGGACCTTGCCCAGGTCGCCCGCCTGCATTTCCCGGATCATGCTGCTCGCGCTGTCCAGCGCGATGGTCGCGGTATCGAGATCTCCCTTCTCATAGGCCTTCAGGCCCTCCTGGATCTGGTCGGTCACATCGTCGGCCAGCGCCGTGGATGCGTATAGCCCGATAATCAGGGACGCGGTCACCAAAAAAGCGGTTTTCATGAGACTCCCCTGCTGTTTGCCTGGTTTGCCAGGGCTCGTTGATCAAGCCCCGTTCGATGGCGCGCGGCGCGCGGCCGGCGGCACGCGGACAAGGCTGCCCGATTTGCGCCGGCGCCACATTGACATGCCTCAATGTCCGCGCCGCGCCGTCAAGCAGGTGAAAGTCCGGAAAACGAGGGCTGGCTCGGGGGTGTTCCGGCCTTCTACCTCTGCTCGTTCCGTCGCGGCGGTTTTACAGCTATGGTCGAGGGATGGACAAAGCCCTGGAAAGCATCGCCGCGCTGTTGCGCCGCGCCGGAACCGACAGCCCGCCGTTTCCGCCCACCCTGTTGTTCGAGGAGGGCTGGATGCTCCGTCTCGTTCTGCAGTGGTTTGCCGAGTCCGGGGCGAGCGGTCACGACCTTTCGTTCGTGCAGGATGCCCGGTGGTTTTCGGAAGCCCGCCTCGCCTCGGCATTTCTGCCAGGAAGTCGCAACGACAAGCTCGGGGAAGGCTATACCCATGCGGACGGTGTAATCGGTCATTTCAGGGTCGGCGAAACCGGGCGGGCCGAATTGAAGCTCAAAACCGACGCCGACCAGTTCGTGGTCGTGGAAGCCAAGATGTTCAGTGCGCTTTCGAAGGGCACCACCCATGCACCGACATATAACCAGGCGGCGCGCAACGTCGCCTGCATGGCGGAGCTCGTCAGACGCGCCAATCGCGATCCGGCCAAGATTTCCGCCAAGGCCTTTTTCGTGCTGGCGCCCATGGAGCAGCTGGAAGCGGGCGTATTCTCGGAATTCATGGAAAAATCGTCCCTCGAGCGCGTGGTCGCGGCGCGGGTTGCGCGCTACGACCCACCCAGAACCGAATGGTTCGAGACCTGTTTCCTGCCGACACTGGCCTCGATGCGTGTGGACTGCCTGGCGTGGGAGACCGTGATTGCCGATATCAAGGCCGCCG
>DAOVHN010000491.1 GCA_030671915.1 Pseudomonadota bacterium | reverse complement strand
GTCTCTTTCAGCGAAGTCGTAAAGGTCTTCGATCTCGGTCCCATAGAGACCGACGAGGAACCGGTCGAACTGCGTGTCGAGATTTTGCATGAAGAGGGCGCAACGCCGCCCTATTCGGCCCGCATCTGGCGCCGCGCCGCGATCCTCCTGCGGCCCGTGGAGGCGGAGGAGGGCGAGGTTCAGGAATACCGCATCCTCGTCGAGGACGAAACCATCGGCGGCGAGGCGTTCGAAGGCGAAACGATAGAGGAAATCCTCGTCCAGATCCGCCACCGCATCCGCGCCGCCTGGTACATCCCGCGATAGGCGGGCGTTATCCCGCCCCGTCCAGCCAGTCCCTGATCAGCCTGTAGGAGATCGAATCCCGGCGCGGCAGGTGGAATGTCTCGTCCTCGGGGGAATTCAACAACTCGTCGCGGTGATACCAGTGGCCCGATTCCAGCTCATCGGTATCGACATTCAGCTCCATGCTCCTCGCCCGGGCGCTGAAACCCAGCATGATCGAAGCTGGGAAGGGCCAGGGCTGCGAGGAATGATAGGTAACGTCATCGACCTCGACGCCGGCCTCCTCGAACGCCTCGCGCGCCACTGCGTCCTCCAGGCTCTCGCCCGGCTCCACGAAGCCGGCCAGCACCGAATGCATGCCCGGCGCCCAGACCGTTTGGCGCCCCAGCAGGACACTGTCGCCGTGATGGATCAGCATGATGACCGCCGGGTCGGTGCGCGGAAACACCGGCCTGGCGCAGTCCGCATTCGTGCAATAGCGCACATGGCCCGCCTGGCGCGGTTCGGTCGGTTGGCCGCAGCGTCCGCAATGGAGATGCGCCAGATGCCAGTGCATCATGCCGCGCGCATAGGCCATCAGCGCGCCGTCGTCATGGCTCATCAGCGGCCCGACCGTGCGCAGATCCTCGAAATGCCCGATTTCGCCCAGCGTTTCCTCGTCGCGGTGGGAAAGGTCGATGACGAAATGCGCAACGCCGTCCACCAGCCCCAGCAGCGCCGTCGCCCGCGCTTCCGCCAGCAGCGCCAGGTTGGGCGGCTGCAAATGCGGCGTCGGCTCGCCGGCCATGTCCACGAGGTTCCGCGAGCGCCAGACGGCCGCGATCCGCGTCGCCGGGTCGGCCAGCCTTTCCGCGACCCAGCCCTCGTCCTCGCGCAATTTCGCCGCCCGGTCGATCCCGCCGGACGCGTATATGTTCGGCGTCTTCATAAGCAACGACCCCCCGCCCCTATTGCTCGCTGTCACCGCCGCGGAACTGCAATCCGCCCGAACTGTAGGTGCCGCCAAAGGTCTCCGCGAGGGTAATGGCCTGCATGAATCCCTGGCGGGAATCGTCGTCCGACAGAGGCGAGAGGGGATGGATAAAAGCGCTCCACAGCACATCGCGCGCGATCGCGTAACGCGCGTCCAGCGCGGAGTCGAAATTCGCCTGCATCATCCGGTACAGGCCGTCCTTGTCGAGATCCTTGCTGGGCGCGATCTGGACGACGACGCGCATTCGGTTGGCCTGCTCGTCGGTAATGACGTAGGTCGGATGACCCTTGTATTCGATGTACCAGAACCCTTCCTTCCCTTGAATTTCGACCTGAAACTCGCCCAGCAACGCACCGATTCGCTGATTGTTCATGGGATGGCCTTCCGCTCCGTCATGGCCGCCGCGGGCCGCGTGGGACACGATCAATGCGGCGACAACGATCACCGGGAAAATATAGCGTTTCATGTTTCTCACCCGAATTCCAGCGACCGGCTGGCGGCCGATCCGCCAACCACAACCCGCGAGAGCCCTTGTAGCATGATCCGGCGCGGGTCGGAACGCATCCGGCGGCTCCGCAATAACGCGGCGGCACGATTCAATTTGCATTTCCCCTCTTGCCCTTTTCCCCCCCAGGCCTGATATAGTGCCCCCGGAAGGCTGGCGCGTGGGCGGGTCTCTCGCCAACCCGGTCAGATCCGGAAGGAAGCAGCCGTAACGAGTTTCGACTCGGGTCATGTGTCCGGTCTTCCACTTTTCTTTTCCGCCCAGGATATTGATGACCGACGCGCCCGAACAAACCCCGTATCGCGTTCTCGCCCGCAAATACCGCCCGGGCGATTTTACGGGGCTGATCGGGCAGGAAGCGCTGGTCCGCACCCTGACCAACGCCATCTCCAGCGGCCGCATCGCGCATGCCTTCATGCTGACCGGCGTGCGCGGCATCGGCAAGACCACCACGGCACGCATCATCGCCCGGGCGCTGAACTGCATTGGCCCGGACGGCAAGGGCGGCCCCACCATCGAGCCCTGCGGCCAGTGCGACCATTGCCTCTCGATCGCCGAGGACCGTCATGTCGACGTGATGGAGGTGGACGCCGCCAGCCATACCGGCGTCGACAATATCCGCGAGCTGACCGACGGCGCACGCTACCTGCCGGTCTCGGCGCGCTACAAGATTTATATCATCGACGAAGTGCACATGCTGTCGAAGGGCGCGTTCAACGCGCTGCTGAAGACGCTGGAAGAGCCGCCCGAGCATGTGAAATTCATCTTCGCCACCACGGAAATCCGCAAGGTGCCGGTCACCGTGCTGTCGCGCTGCCAGCGATTCGATTTGCGCCGCGTACCGGCGGATCGCCTGATCGAACATTTCCGCGCCATCGCCGAGCAGGAAAAGGTCCCGGCCGAGGACGAGGCGCTGGCCATCGTGGCGCGCGCCGCCGACGGCTCGGTGCGCGACGGGCTGTCCCTGCTGGACCAGGCCATGGCGCTGGGCGACGGCGGGATTACCGCCACCCAGGTGCGCGACATGCTGGGGCTGGCCGACCGCACGC
>DAOVHN010000133.1 GCA_030671915.1 Pseudomonadota bacterium | reverse complement strand
GCTTATGGATGCGCATCGGGGCCGCGTCCATGCTTTCGCCTGGCGCATGCTGGGCGATGCCGCCGAGGCCGAGGATGTGGCGCAGGAGGCCTTCCTGCGGCTCTGGCGCCAGGCCGGGAAATGGCGCGCCGAGGCGCGGGTCGGCACCTGGCTGCATCGCGTCGCGCATAACCTGTGTATCGACCGACTGCGCAAACATCGCGGCCACGGCGGTGAAGGCCCTCCGGACGTGCCCGATCCCGCGCCGGGACCGGCGGCCGAACAGCAGCGCGCCCAGGTCGCGCGCAGGGTCGAGGCCGCGCTGGCCCGCCTGCCGGAACGCCAGCGCGCCGCGATCGCCCTGGTGCATTACCAGGAGTTGGGCAATATCGAAGCGGCCGATATCATGGGGGTCAGCGTGGAGGCGATGGAATCGCTGTTGTCGCGCGGCCGCCGCGGCCTGCGTGAGGCCCTGGCCGGCATGCGCGACGACCTAATGGGGGATATCCGATAATGAGGGAAGGCAAGAGACCGATGGATCTGGCGAGACTGGCTGAAATACTGGACGCGTATGGCGCCGATCCGCGCCGCTGGCCGGCGGACGAACGCGCGGCCGTTGAGGCGCTGATCGCAGGCTCGCCCGAGGCTGCGACTATGCGCGAGGATGCGGCCGCGCTGGACATGCTGATGGACCTTTCCGCCGCGCCCGCCCCCTCGCCGGAACTGATGGCGCGGGTGCTGGCTGCCCGCGAGCCCGCCGACGCGGATGGCTGGCTCTCCCTCCTGTGGCCCTTCGGCCCGGTCTGGCAGCCGGTCTCGGCGATGGCTGCGGCGACGGTGCTGGGCATCGCCATCGGCGCCGCCGCTCCCGATATCGTCATTCCCGACTTTGGCGACAGCGCTATCGCGGAGGTCGAAAGCCTTGCGCTCGGCCCCGCCCTGAACCTGGACAACGGATTATGACCATGCCTTCCACACGCAAGCTGGCGATCGTGCTGGCGGTCTCGATCGGGCTCAACCTGTTCCTCGGCGGCGCCATTGCTTCCGCCTGGCTGGTCAAGCGGCAGTATGCCAGCATGCGCCCACCGCCGACCGCGGGCATGCCCGGTGATTTCGATTTCCGTGGCGGACTGGCGGCGCTAGGCGGCGAGGCCCGGCCGCTCGCCCGCGAGATAAGGCAGGAATACGGCCCACGCCTGCGCGAGGCCGGCAAGGCCATGCATGACGCCCGCCGCGAGGTCGGCCGCATGCTGCGCGCCGACGACGTCGACCCGGGGGAACTCGAAAAGGCGCTGGCGGCGTTGCGCGGACGTTCCGACGAGGCCCAGGCGGTAATGCATGAGGTGCTGATGGAGGCAATGACCAAACTGACCCCCGACCAGCGCCGAATATTCTTGAAAGCCGCCATGCAGCGAGGCCCGCGCGGCGACCGCCGCCCGCCCCCCGGTGGGCCGCCGCCTGCGGCGCCGCCCGAAGGCTAGCTATCCCCGTCCCCCGGCTCCAGCTTCATTGCCACCGAATTCATGCAGTAGCGCAGGCCCGTGGGGGCCGGGCCGTCTTCGAAGACGTGGCCGAGATGGGCGTCGCAGGCGGCGCAGAGCACCTCGGTGCGGCGCATGAAGAGGCTGCGGTCGCTCTCGGTCACCACCGCTTCCTCCGTGATCGGCGCCCAGAAGCTGGGCCAGCCGCTGCCGGACTCGAATTTTGTTTCGGAATCGAAAAGGGGGTTGCTGCAGCAGGTGCAGACATAGGCGCCAGGCGTCTTGCAGTCGTTCAGTTCGCCCGTGAAGGGGCGCTCGGTGCCTTTCTTGCGGCAGATCGCGAACTCCTCGGGCGTCAGCTCACACGCCCATTCCTCGTCGCTCTTGCGAATCTTATTGATCGCCATCATCCCTCTCCGTTCATTCGCGCATATTCGCGCACCCTGTCGCAAATCCGGTGCAGCGGGCGTTCGCGTATGCCCAGCTCATCGAGATGAGTTACCGTTTTTTCCAGATAGTCGCGGCTGCTGCCCAGCCGGCCCTCGGCCGTCGCCAGCGTCCTGGCCAGCGTCTCCATCGGCAGCCTGCCGGCATACCGTTCGCCTTGTCGGTTGATGACCCAGGTGATTGCTCGAACGTGACCCTCGCGGCAACGCAACGTGACCCAGCGCGGATTATAACCGTCGCCAACCATTTCGCGCTGCCACAGCAACGGCAGTTCGGTCTCGCGGTCGCGCGCCGCCACGCGGTAGGCGATGCCGCAACAGGACCCGCCGCGGTCCAGCGCCAGTACCAGTCCCGGATTTTCCGGCGAGCCCCGGCCGACCGGCGTCCAGAGGCAGAAACTGCGATGCCAGCCGCGGATCAGGCATGGCCGACGCTCCGCATAATTGAAGGCCGGGTTCCACATCAGCGAGCCGTAGCCGAAGATCCAGACGTCATCGTCCGCAGACACGCCCTCCAGCATCCGCGCACGCGAATCCGCCCGCTCCTCGTCGGTGCAGCGGCGCATCACGCCAAGCCGCTCGGCTTCAAGCCCGATTTCCTCGAACAACCCGTCGCGAATGCAGTCCCGACCGTAAGTCATGGGTGGTAATTTAGTGCGTTACAGCCTTCCGTCATAGGCCTGTCGGCCGATTATCGCGGAAATTACCGTGAAAGTCTCGGCGGCGAGGCCATCCTCGACCGCCTTTGCCAGCGCCTTGCGGTCGCTTACGGTCACCCCGTTGCCGCCCATCGCCTTGGCCATCGCGGTGAAGTCGGTGCCGCCGAAATCGACGCCCTGGTTGATCAGTTCGCTGTCGCGCTGCTTGATCTCGATCAGCGCCAGCGATTCGTCGACGAAAACGATAATGACGACCGCCAACTTCATGTCGCGGGCCGTGGCCAGTTCGCCCAGCACCATTTCCAGCCCGGCGTCGCCGGTGAAGGCGACCACCGGTCTGTCGGGCGCCGCCTGCTTCGCGCCCATGGCCAGCGGCAGGGCGCAGCCCATGGTGCAGAATCCGGTCGATTGCAGCAGGGTCCTGGGCTTGTTGCACCGCCAGATCTGGCTCAGCAATATCCGGTGCGCCCCGGTGTCCACCGTCGCGATGCCGTCCTCGGGCAAGACCTTGCGTACCTCGTCGACGATCGCCGCCGGGCCCCATTCCTCGTCGGCGCGGAAGGTCATCGCCATTTCCTGGCGCACCCGGGCCGGTTCGCTATCGGGCCAGGAGTCCGGATTCGGGGTCAGCTTGATCGCCATCGTGCACAGGCTGGCCCCGATATCGCCGACGAAGCTGACATTCGCCATATGGGCGTAATGGGTGTTCGGCGCGCCGGTAAATTCGATGACCGGCTTTTCCGCGGCGTCCCATGGCGCGGTCCAGGCGTGGCGCATCTCCACCGGGTCGTAGCCGACCAGGATCAGCAGGTCGGCCCGGTCGATCAGCGGCATGATCTGTTTGTCGGCGGCTGGCGACAGGCCGGCCGCCCCCACCGACAGGGCATCGTCTTCGGGGAACACGCCCTTGGCCTTGTAAGTGGTGATGACGGGGATCGAAAAATCCATCGCCAGCGCCGTCAGCATGTCCGGCGCATCCTTGTATTCCAGTGCCTCCATGCCGACGATCATAAGCGGCCGTTCCGCGCCCGACATCAGATGGCGCGCCGTCACCAGTTCTTCGCTGCTGGCCGGCTGGCTGGGGATCGGTCGTGGTCGGCGCACCGGCGACGCGTCCGGTTCCAGCGCCGCGCCGGCGACCATCGGCAGGTCCACATGCACCGGGCCGGGCGGGCCGTCAAAGGCAATCGATATCGCCTTGTCGATAATCACGTCGGCTGCGCCGGGCACCACCTCGAAGCTGGCCTTCACCACGGGCCGGATAATGGCGCCATGGTCGATCACCTGATGGGTATAGGTGTGGCGTTCCCACGGGTCGACGGAGCCGGTGATGAAGATCAGCGGCACCCGGTCCAGTTTGGCGTTGGCCACCACATTCACCGCGTTCGCCATGCCCGGGCCGATGGTGGTCAGCAGCACCGGCGGCCGGCCCGTCGCGTGCCAGGCGCCCTCGGCCATGAAACCGGCGTTGTTTTCATGCTTGGTCAGGACGAATTCGATCCCCACCTCGCTCAACGCCTCCATCAGCACCAGCACTTCCCCGCCGGGAATGCCGTAAACATGTGTGCAGCCGGCCTCCTTGAGGCGCTGGGCAATCAGTTGCGCGGCGGTAGCCATGTTCTGTGGCCCCCCTCAGGCCTTGTGCGGCATGTTCATATAGCCGTCTCGGGTCTGCGGCAGCTTGCGGTTCAGAATGCGCGACGCCACCACTGTTCGCAGGATCTGCGCGGTGCCGCCGCCGATGGTGAACATGCGGGCATCGCGCACCATGCGCTCCAGCGGCAGGTCGCGCGAATAGCCGGCGGCGCCGAACATCTGCAGCGCGTCATTGGTCACCGCGATTGCCGATTCGCTGGCGAAGATCTTGGCCTCGGCGGCCTGGGTGATGTCGGGGAAGCCCGTCCCCGCGCCCGCCGCCGCCCGGTGGAGCAACAGCCGCGCCGCCTCGAGCTTGGTGTGCATATCCACCAGCATCCATTGCAGACCCTGGAACTCCGCGATCGGCCGGCCGAACTGCTCGCGCTCGCCGACATAATCCAACGCCAGATCGTACGCGCCCGCGGCGATCCCCAGGGCGACCGTGCCGGCGCCGATGCGTTGGGCGTTGTACGCGTTCATCAGCCCGGCGAAGCCGCGCCGCAATCCTTCGGGCGGGATCAGCACCATGTCGGCCGGCACCTCCAGGTCCTCGAAGAACAGTTCGGTTTCGGGAATGCTACGCAGGCCCATGGTCGCCTCGCGGCGGCCGATCCTGAGGCCGGCCGGCGTGTCCGCGTCGGCATCGCGCACGACAATGAATCCGGCGATGCCCTGCTCGACGCCGTCCTCGAAGACCCGGGCGAATATGAGGTGCAGTCTCGATACGCCGCCGCCGGTGATCCAGTGCTTGTTGCCGTTGAGGACGTAGCTGCCGCCCTTGCGATCGGCTCGCGTCGTCATTTGCGAAGCGGCGCTGCCGGCGCCGGGCTCGGTGATGCAGATGGCGGGCTTGTCGCCGGCCAGCACCAGCTCGGCGGCCAGCCGCTTCTGTTTCTCGGAGCCGTATTTCATGATCGCGCCGATGGCGCCCATGTTGCCCTCGACGACGATGCGTGCCGTGACCCCGCAGACCTTGGCGATCTCCTCGACGATCAGCAGCACCTCCAGATAGCCCAGGCCCTGGCCGCCATATTCCTCGGGCAGGGTGAAGCCCATGAAGCCGGCCTTGACCAGGGTCTCGACGTTGTCCCAGGGATACGCCTCGCTGCGGTCGATCTCCGCCGCCCGCGGCGCGAATTCCTTCAACGCCAGGGTCCGGGCATGTTGCTGCAGGTCTTTCTGCGTATCGCTCAACTCGAACATCGTTTTCTCCATAAGCCCTTTTTCACCCGACCGTAAAAATAGCCGCGAGTTTGCGTTCGCGCTAGCCTCCAGCCAGGGCTTTATTCCGATTTCCTCGCTTCCAGATTCAACTGGTCGGGCTTCAGGTCCGGATGTTCTTCCAGGATCGGGTTGATGATCTGCTCAAAGGCCGACTCCAGGACATTTCCGAAGGCGCGGCGATAACGGGCGAATTCCTCGTGGTCGGAGGTTTCCCTCACCTTCAGCATGGCGTCGTTCAGCTTGCCTCCATAATCGAACATCAGGGCAAGGACGGACTGCGCTGTCTCTCTCTTCATGTCGGTACCTTCCACCGGTGTCCCATACTGCGTGAGAATAGCATGGCATACCGGCAGGGGAAGGCAATGTTTGTGTGCTATCGCCGGACCGGCTCTGTCTTTAATAGTGTCGAGCGAATTCACGCGATTGACCGCAAGGACGATCAATCACGATCCGCTCTATCGCGGCAGGCGTTTCAGGCAGAGGCCGCGGCTGCCCCGCGCGCCCAGCATGGGGATCGAGGGGTCGGCGGCGGCCTCGGCCAGCAGGTCGGTTTCCGTCGCGCGGCCGCGGTTGTCGCGGACCGTCATGGTGAAGGCGCGAAGCCGGACGATGAGCGCGCCTTCCTGTTGCAGCAGCAGCGCGTAGATGATCGCCGCGCGGTGGCCGTCCACCACGCCTTCGGTCTCCACGGCCAGCGCCAGCCTGCCGTCGCCGTCGGCGGTCCCGACCAGCGCCTCGGCAGGCTCGCCTGGCTCCAGCATGAAAAGATCGGCAATGTGATATCGGTCCGATTCGCCCTCCTGCGATGCGCCGATCGAAAGGAAAACCGTTTCCGAAAGATCCAGCCGCTCGGCGCACTGATCGCCCGCCGCCGCCATCCAGTCGCCCGAAAAATCGTAATGCAAGACAACCCGCTCGGGCAGCGGTCGTCCCGGCTCATCATCCCCCGAATTTGTACAGGCGGCCAGCGCAAGGACTGCGGCGGCGGCTATGGCATGGTAAGGGCTCAAAATATCGGTTCCCGTCAGGTCAAATGGGGGTGAGATATTATATAATCGGCCGGGCCGTGCAACAGGCCGCGCCTTCGTTCACCCGAAGGCGAAGGCGCGCATCGACAGTATTCCCCAGCTATAGGCGCTGTGTAGTACGCGGCCGGAGCCGCCGCCGGCGCCCATGGCGACGGGCAGGGGCAGGAAGTGGTCCGGGGTGGGGTGGTTGCGGGCGTAGTGGGGATGTTCTTCGGCGCGGGCCAGCACGTCGGCGTCGCCCTCCTCGATAACGCCGGTGGCCCATAACTCGAATTCCGTAACGTAATCGGCGGCTGGCGAGTCTTCCGCGTATTGGCGGAATTCCCGCAGATTGTGGGTCAGGCCACCGCTGGCCAGGATCAGCACACCCTCGTCGCGCAGGGGCGCCAGCTTGCGCCCCATTTCGAGATGATGCGCCGCATCCCGGCCCGGCTGTATCGAAAGTTGCGCCACCGGCATGTCGGCGTCGGGGTACATCAGCCTGAGCGG
>DAOVHN010000724.1 GCA_030671915.1 Pseudomonadota bacterium | reverse complement strand
GTTCAAGAATCATGGAGGGCTACGGCTTCTCGACTCCGAAAGTACAGTGATTGCTTACAAGATTCGTGGTGAGTTGCTTCGAAAATGGTGTGGGCCAGGGCGAATGGCCGAGGCCGTCATCGACTGGTTTGTCGAACATCGGCACTTGGAGGACAGACTGGATCGATATCGGGGGAAACAGGATCATAACCGCAAGGTTGGCAATACAAAGAACCGCTACCGATATTTTACGTTCCCGCCGACGGCTGCCAAACATCGCAAACCTAATAGCGAGGAGTGAATCGCCGCTATTGAGTGCCACCAAACACCCTTGAGCCCGCGACCCATATGCGACCCAGAAACAATCAACGCCCTAGCCAAAACCGGCTAGGGCGTTGATTTTATTGGTAGCGGAGGAGGGACTTGAACCCCCGACACGCGGATTATGATTCCGCTGCTCTAACCAGCTGAGCTACTCCGCCGCGAGTGCGGTGAACGCTATAAGGCGAGAGACGCGGCGCTGTCAAGCGGGCGACTGCCTTATCCGGGGCATATAATGGCGCCGGCGCGCGATTTCCAGACTCTCACGCCGCCGCGCTGGCCTTGTCGCGCAGGATCCAGCCGCCGCCGAGCACGCGCTCGCGGTCATAGAATACACAGGCCTGGCCGGGGGAAACGCCGTGGGCCGGGTCGTCGAGGACCGCCTCGGCGCCGTCGCCCGCCGGATAAAGCGTTGCCGGCACGGCAGCCATGGTGGAACGCAGCTTGACCTGTACGCCCAAGCCCTCGGCCGGGATTGGCTCGCCGCCCAGCCAGTTGACCTCGCCCAGCCGCACGGTTCCGCAGGCCAGCGCCTCGCGTGGGCCGATGACGACGCGACGCGTCTCCGGCTCGAGACGCACCACGTAGAGCGGGTCGGTGGACTCCTTGCGCCCGCCGATGCCCAGCCCCTTCCGCTGGCCGATGGTATAGCCGATGATGCCCTCGTGCCGGCCCATTACCTGGCCCTCGAGATCGACGATCTCGCCGGGTTCCACGGCCTCCGGGCGCAGCTTTTCGACGATCCGCGCATAGCCACCCTCGGGGACGAAGCAGATATCCTGGCTGTCCGGCTTGTCGGCGACGGCCAGGCCGAAGCGTTCGGCCAGCGCGCGGGTTTCCGCCTTGTCCAGCCCGCCCAGCGGGAAGCGCAGGAAATCGAGCTGTTCGGCGGTAGTGGCGAACAGGAAATAGCTCTGATCCTTGGCCGGGTCGATGGCCCGGTGCATCTGGACCCCGCCCGGCCCGGCCGCCCGGCGCACATAATGGCCGGTCGCCATGGCGGCGGCGCCCAGCTCGCGCGCGGTGGCAAGCAGGTCGCGGAACTTGACGGTCTGGTTACAGCGCACGCAGGGAATCGGCGTCTCGCCGCGCGCATAGGAATCGGCGAAATCCTCGATCACCGCGTCGCGGAACCGGCTCTCGTAATCCAGCACGTAATGGGGAATGCCCAGGCGGTCGGCCACCATGCGCGCGTCATGGATATCCTGCCCGGCGCAACAGGCGCCCTTCTTGCCCACCGCCATGCCGTGATCGTAGAGCTGCAGCGTCACGCCCACGACATCGTAACCCGCCTCGGCCAGCAATGCCGCGGTGACGGATGAATCGACGCCACCCGACATCGCGACGACGATGCGGGATCCTTTCGGCAGATCGGGTAGTTC
>DAOVHN010000541.1 GCA_030671915.1 Pseudomonadota bacterium | reverse complement strand
ATTACCGGTATTGCGAACCCCAAAAGCTCCACCGGGCGGCTGGATATTTTCACTAGGCTGATCACCGACAACACCACCCAGTTCGAGCGCGTGCGAGGTGGCTACGAGGGGCCGCTCTATCTCGAAATCTCGCCGCGCAGTTTCAGCGTCGTGGTCCATGAGGGCACGCGGCTGAACCAGCTGCGTCTGCGCCGCGGCGCTTCCGGCTATAGCGATGCCGCGATCCGTCGGCTGCATGAAGAGGTTGGGCTGATCGACCGCGCGCCGGGCGAGGAGGATGTGTCGAACGGGCTGGCGCTGAGCGTCGACCTCGCCGGCGAGAGCGACGGCGGGCTGGTGGGCTGGCGAGCAAGGCATCATGCGCCCCTGATCGACGTTGAGAAGATCGCCCATTACGACCCGCTGGAATTCTGGGATCCGATAAGGGTGCGGCCGGGCGAGGGCATATTCCTCAATCCCGACGATTTCTATATCCTGGCCTCGAAGGAGGCAGTGAAGGTGCCGCCGGATTGTGCTGTGGAAATGGTCGCTTACGACACGCAGGTTGGCGAGTTCAGGGTGCATTACGCCGGCTTTTTCGATCCCGGTTTCGGCTGGATCGGCGAGGCCGCGGGCAATACCCGGGCGGTGCTGGAGGTACGCTCTCACGAGGTGCCTTTCCTGCTGGAGGACGGCCAGATCGTCGGTCGGCTGGCTTACGACAAGCTTACGGAGGCGCCGGACAAGCTTTACGGCGCCGGCATCGGGTCTTCATACCAGGGGCAGGGGCTGATGCTGTCGAAGCAGTTCAAACGCCCGGGAGAATCCAGATGAGCCGACTTGACGACGCGCTCGCCAGGCTGGATACCGCCGTTGCACGGATCGACAAGGCGTCCGCGAAAGCAAAGTCATCGGGCACGGATCTGGAACTGGCGGCGGAGCTGCGCCAGGCGCGCGAGGACTATGCCGCGCTGAAGGGCAAGGCCGATGGCGCCGCGCAACGCCTCGACGCAACCATCGGCCGGCTGAACGGCATTCTCGGCGAAGCGGCGGAGTAGAGCGATGGGACAGGTTACCATCAATCTGAACGGACATCATTATACCATCGGCTGCGCCGACGGCGACGAGGAGCGGTTGCGGGTTCTGGCCGATGACCTGGACAAGCGCATGGCCTCGCTGGTCGGTGCAGTCGGCCAGGTCGGCGATGCGCGACTTCTGGTGATGCTCAGCCTGCTGCTGCTGGACGAGATGGAAGAGGTGCGTGGCGGTTCGCCCGCGTCTCCCCAGACCGACGCGGGGGCGGCCGTCGCGATAGAAAGCCTGGCCGCACGCATGGAAACGCTTGCCGAAAGGCTCGAGGCCACCTAAATAATGGGGCCGGGCGGCTGCTGCTCGGTGCGTGAGTCGTCAAGATCCCTGGGGCCGATTATCACCTCTAGGGAGCTGTCCCTGCCGGGGCCGTGGTCCCGGTATATGGCGCCCACCTGCACAAGCAGGCCCGAGAGGACTCTGTGACCACGGCCGATGCGGCAGCTCCCGACCTGCGCCCCCTTCATGGGAGGCGTAAATTTTTTTTAGCGGACCGGTTTTCAATGACTGACATCGCCGACATAGACGAAGCCAAGCGCGCCATGCGCCGGGAGGCGATTGCCCGCCGGCGCGAGGTGGCGGCGCCGGACGATGCCGGGGCGCGCGTGATCGGCAATTTGCTGGATTCTGGCGCGGTGCCGGATGGCGCGGCGGTGTCGGGCTTCTGGCCGATCGGCAGCGAGGTCGATTTGCAGCCCTTGTTGCTGGCGCTGGCGGCGCGTGGCCATGTCGTCGCCCTGCCTATTGTGGTGGGCCGGGACCGGCCGTTGGTCTTCCGCGCCTGGCGCGAGGGAGATGAGATGGCCGAGGGCCCTTACGGCATTCGCGAGCCGCTGGAAAGCGCGCCGGAGATCGCGCCGCAAGTTCTGCTGGTCCCGCTGTTGGCCTTTGACCGGGCGGGATACCGGCTGGGCTATGGTGGCGGCTTTTACGACCGCAGCCTCGCCATGCTTCGCGAGGGTGGGCCGGTGACGGCGATCGGCGCGGCCTGGGCGGCGCAGGAGGTTCCCGCCGTGCCTCATGACAAACATGACCAGCCGCTGGACTGGATGCTGACCGAACGGGAATGTTTCCGCATCGCCGAGACCCGGCCATGAGGATGCTTTTCCTGGGCGACGTAGTGGGGCGTAGCGGTCGCGACTCGGTAAACGGACGCCTGCCCGCTCTGCGCAAAGAGCTGGACCTGGATTTCGTGGTGGTCAACGCCGAGAACGCGGCCGCCGGCTTCGGCATGACGCCGAAAATCTGCGACGCCATGTTCGAGGCCGGGGTGGACGTGATTACCGGCGGCAATCACAGCTGGGACCAGCGCGAGATCATTCCCTATATCAGCGAACAAAAGCGCCTGCAGCGCCCGGCGAACTATCCCCAGGGCGCGCCGGGCATCGGCGCGGGGCTCTATCCGGCGCGCGGTGGCAAGAAAGTCGCAGTGATCAGCGTGATGTGCCCGCTGTTCATGGACCCGCTGGACTGCCCCTTCGCCGCCGT
>DAOVHN010000209.1 GCA_030671915.1 Pseudomonadota bacterium | reverse complement strand
CGTCGAGGACGCGCGCGAGCGCCTGAAGGGCGTCATCGTCATCGATTATGTGATTCCCGACTACTACGCCAACTATCCGAAATCCTGCATGGGTGGCTGGGCGCGGCGCTTCATGAACGTAACGCCGGCCGGCAAGGTGCTGCCTTGCCATGCGGCCGAGACGATTCCCGGCCTCGAATTCGACAACGTGAAAGACCGTGCGCTGGCCGACATATGGGAAAACGGCCAAGCCTTCCGCAAATACCGCGCGACCGAATGGATGCCCGAGGACTGCCGCGATTGCGACCGCCAGAAGATCGACTGGGGCGGCTGCCGCTGCCAGGCGATGGCCCTGACGGGCGACGCCGCCAATATGGATCCCACCTGTTCGAAATCGCCCCTCAACGCCAAGATCCGCGAGATGGCCGAAGCAGAGGCGGCGGGCGAGCCGGCGGAGCCGGTCTATCGATCCTTCCAGCATCCGTAATACCAAGGCTCGTTGAGAATGAAACTGATCGTCATCCCCGTCACCCCGTTCCAGCAGAACTGCTCAATCCTCTGGTGCGAAGAGACCATGAAGGGCGCCGTCATCGACCCGGGCGGCGAGGTCGACAGCATCCTTCAGGAGGCCGAGGCCCGGCATATCGAGATCGAACGCATCCTGGTGACCCACGGCCATGCCGACCATTGCGGCGGCGTGGCGGATTTGCATGAACGGCTGGGCGTGCCGATAGATGGGCCGCATGAGGATGACCGCTTCTGGATCGAACAACTGCCGGAGCAGGCTTCGCGCATCGGCCTTGGACATTGCCGGGCCTTCGAGCCAGACCGCTGGCTGTCGGACGGCGACGAGGTCACGGTGGGCAATATCACGCTGCAGGTCATCCATTGCCCCGGCCACACGCCGGGCCATGTGGTGTTCTACGCCGCGGCCGAGAAGGTGGCGGTGGTCGGCGATGTGCTGTTCGCGGGCTCCATCGGCCGCACCGATTTCCCGCGCGGCAATCATGACGACCTCATCGCCTCGATCCGCAACAAGCTGTTCCCGCTGGGCGACGAGGTCGCCTTCCTGCCCGGCCACGGCCCCGCCTCCAGCTTCGGCCGGGAACGCGAGGGGAACCCATTCGTGGGGGACGGGGCGGTCGGCGGTTCCTGAAGCCTGATCCGGGCGCCGCCCCGGTGCGGCAATCTGAAACTGGTTTCGCTCGGCACAGTCATGGTAAACCGATGTTTAACAATATCGCCAGAAAGTAGATTGCTGCCTGATGAAACAATCGCTTGCCAATATCGCATTACTGGAAGGCCTGCCGGCCGATGACCTTGAGGCGCTGGCCAAACGTTGCCGCTGGCGTTCCTTAGACGAGGACGAACAGGTGCTGGCGCACCTCGATGGTGGTACCGACGTGCTGTTTCTCACCGCCGGCCGCTTGCGGGTGTCGCTCTACTCGTCCTCGGGCAAGGAGGTGTCGTTCGAGGATCTCCACGCCGGCCAGCATTTCGGCGAGATGGCGGCGATCGACCGCAAGGGACGTTCGGCCAGCGTGTTTGCGTTGGAGCCTTGCACCGTGGCCTTCCTTTCCAGCCGGAATTTCATGGACCTGCTGAGCCAGCATTTCGTTATTGCCCAGCGGGTTATGACGGCGCTGTGCCGGCTGGTGCGCCGCCTCGACGAGCGCGTCTTCGAATTCAGCACCCTGACCGTCAGCAACCGCATCCAGGCGGAACTGCTGCGCCTGGCCGGGGGAGGTTTCGAAGAGCGGACGGCAACCGTCAAGCCGGCGCCGCGCCATGCCGATATCGCCAGCCGGGTCAGCACCCATCGCGAGGCCGTAACACGCGAGATGAATGTCCTGGCGCGGGCCGGCGTAATCCGCCAGGAACGCCATGCGCTATACATCCTGGACCTGCCCCGGCTTGGGCAGATGGTGCATGAGGTCCTGGGGCTCGAACCCGAGGAAATAGCCTGAATCCGTTTCCCTACAAACAAGAGTTGTATTGGTCTGGCGGTAAATTGTCGCCAAAATAGAATATTTTTCTATAAATTGTGATAAATACCACAGCAGATTTCCCCGAATCAGGCCATCATCCGTTTCAGCGAATGCAATGGAACGGATGGGCGAGGACACGGTCAGGGTCGTAATCGCCCCGCTGCCAGGAAGGCGCAGGGATTTCGCCCAATCCATCCGCACAGGGTCGTCGGTGGTCGGCTGAGAGGGGATATCAGCTTATAGTCGACAACCAACGACCGGCAGGGTTAAAGGCCGTCTCAAGGATCGCACCGCGCAAGCGGGTCCGTTCCTACCAGCCCCCGGCTGAGACCCTGCCGGACATCGTTATCCAGCCCGGGCAGAGGTGGATCTGCCCGGGCATTTTTTTGTTCTCCGCCGCCGCGCCTGCTTCCCGCGATCTCGCTACCTGAATACCTCGTCGCGCAGGTGGGGCGGGAAGGTTTTAGCTTCCTCGTCTTCGCGGTAATGGCTGATCTGGCCATTCAATGCGAAGCCGATCGCCTCCGAAAGGGATTTCGACGCCTCCAGCCGCGGAACGTAAACATAATCGGCGCCGGCCTCGTAAAGCGTCTCGATCTCGTCCAGTCGCGTCGCGCAGGCAATGATCGCCGCGTCGGGACTGAGTTCGCGCACCGCATGAACCAGTTTCTGGTTGTTTGTCCCCACCAGCATCTCGTCGGGAATTGTCAGGACGATCACCCTGGCCCGGTCCAGCGCCGCGTGATGCAGGGTCTCGGTATTGGCGAGATTGCCGTACAGCACGCGGGCGCCCTCGTTGCGGATGGCGTCATGCAGGGACACGTTGAAATCGACGACCAGCGTTTTGCTTGCGAGTCTTGGGTGCATCAGCGACAGATCGTGCAGCAGGGACGATGAGAATCGGTGAAAGCCGAGCAACACGAGACTGGCGCCATCCTCGAACTGATCGTCGCCGCTGGCTGGTGCGCGGAACCCGCAGCGGTCGAGTATATTCGCCAGGCCTTCGTGAATTGCGTGGGCTTTCTTGAACAGGAATGGGGTTGCCAGGGCAGTCATGATGAAAGCCAGAATTACGGCGCTGCTAAGGTCATTGCCGAAATGCCCCTCCTGAACACCCAGGAAGGCAACGATGAGGGCGAACTCGGATATCTGCGCCAGCCTGACCGACGAGACCATGGCGTTGCGCCGGTCCAGTCCCGAAAAATGGAGTAACGGGAAAGCGATAAGGAACCGGGCGGCCAGCGCCGCCACCGCCAGCACGGCGGCGATCACCAGGATATCCGGCGAGTCCACCGACGGGATGGTCATGCCGAGCCCGACGAAAAACAGTACGATGAAGAAATCGCGCACCACGCCGACCTTCGACACCATCTCGGTGCTGAAGGGAGAGCTCGCCAGACTGGCCCCGGCGATCAGGGCGCCCATGCCCGCGCCGACCGAGATATGCGGATTGACTCCGGCGACCAGCTGGAACGGCAGGTCCAGGTTCATCCCCACCATCAGCACGATAAAACACCAGGCCAGCGCGGCAACCAGGATCAGCTCCGGCGCCTTGGCGATCCAGCCAAAGGCCGGGCGGGTAACGAAACGCGCGGTGAAGGCGGCAATGGCCGCCAGCAGAGCTATCCCGCCCAGCGAGGCGACAACGGGGCCGACCGCCGGGTCGGCGAAACTCGGCTGCAGCGCTATAATGATGATCGCCCATATGTCCTGGAAGATAAGCAGGCTGACGCAGGTCCGCCCGGCAACGGTATCCAGGCTGAAGCTCACCGCGAAAAGCTGCACCACCAGCAAGGTGGACGAGCCGGCGATCAGGATGCCGATATAAAGCGGTACGAAGGGTGTTTCGCTCAGCAATCCCGCGCCAATTCCCAGCCATAGCAGAAGATAGGCGACGCCCATGCCGAACAGTATCGTCAGTGGATACTGCAGCAGCCCGCTGGCAAGTACTGTCCGCCCGCTGCCCAGTATCTGGCGCAGATCGATCTCCAGGCCAATCACGAACAACAGCAGCACGAAACCCAGCTGCGAGATGGTGTCGATATTGGCCGGATCGGTGACCAGGCCCATGCCCAGCGGGCCAGCCAGAAGGCCGGCTGCCAGGAAGGCGGCGATGCTGGGAATGCGGAAGCGCGTAAACAGAACCGCCAGCACGCCGGCCATCAGCAGGCTGTAACCGATATCGCGCACAAGCGGCGGCAAATCGCCACCTGCCGCGAATGCCGGCAAGGGCAACAGGGTCAACAATAAAGCCGGCGCCGCCAGGCGCACTATTCCAAAACCGGATTTCAAATCATACCGAACCGCCCAACATACCGTTGGAGTAGCCAGACGATCCCCTCTCCCTGTCGGTAACGCTGTAATCAAGCTACGACAAGCGGGGCGACGGGATCAAGCTGCGCCGTCACCGATATCGGGATTCGTGGCCTCCCGCCGGCACCGATCGCGCCGCGATCAATCCTGGAATGCTCTATTTCTCCAGTTCACCGATGATGGTGTTGGCCGACCGCATGCGCTCGGAGAACATCTTGCAGAAATTGTTCAGCAGCTTCATTCCGGCTTCCGGATAGTCGATCTTAATCTTTTCGAATTCTTCCACGCCCAGCCGATAGCAGACGGTGTCGGTTGCCGCGGTAACGCTGGCGGCCCTGGGCTTGTTGTCCAGTATCGCCATTTCGCCGAAGATGTTGCCCTCGGTCAGCGATTGCAGGCGCTTGTCCAGCCCCGTGGCCTCGATATGGATGGATATGTCCACGCTGCCTCGGGAAATGTAATAGAGCGCATCGCCCTCGTCGCCCTGCGCGAAGATTACCTCTCCCGCGCGGTAAAACTGGCGCATCGCAAGGCGGCGAAAAGCGGCGACTTCCTCGCGGTTCAGCCCGCGCAGGATCGGCGGCACGCGCAGATGCCGCATGGTGGCCGACAGATCTTCGCTGGTGAACTCCGCGATCACCCGGTCTTCCAAGGCGGCGAGCGCGCTATCCGTATCCGGATGGAACTGGTCTTCGCGAAGGGATTGCAGCGCCCCCGACTGCTCGATGGCAGCCCACAATTGCCGCGGTGCACGTTTTTTCCGGCGATCGACTTCAACCGGACTATCCACCTTGCGTCGTTCGACCGGCACATAGCTGATCGCCAGATCGCCCCCGGCCTTGCGCAGCCGCTGGCAGATACGCTCCAGCGCCAGGCCGCCCGTGCTGTCGATGTCGGTAATCCGCTTCAGGTCCAGCAGGATATGGGTGGCGCCGTCGCGTATCAGTTCGCGAACGCGGCCCTCCAGAACGTCCGCCGAGCCGAAGAATATAGCGCCTTCCAGTTCCAGGGCCGCAATGCGGTGGCCGCATTGCTGCAGCACCGCCTGACGCCGCTCGTTCCAGACGCTGCGGGCAT
>DAOVHN010000380.1 GCA_030671915.1 Pseudomonadota bacterium | reverse complement strand
GGCACACCGTAAATTCATGCCCAGCCCCATGACACCTGACGAATTTGCACGACAGGCCAATGTTTCACGTGAAACACTGGCACGGCTGGAGCGTTACGCGGAATTGCTGGAAAAATGGAACCGGCGGATCAATCTGGTCGGGCGTGGGACGGTCGAAGATTTGTGGCGGCGGCATATGCTGGATTCCGCCCAGCTGCTGCCGCTGATTCCCGATGGCGCCGCCAGCCTGGTCGACCTCGGGAGCGGCGCGGGCTTCCCCGGGCTTGTTCTTGCCATCTGCGGGGTCAAAAATGTCCATCTGATCGAGTCCGATCGAAAAAAATGTGCCTTTCTTCGGGAGGCCGCGCGGGAGACCGGCGCACCGGTCACCATTCACAACGGAAGGATCGAGGAAATCGAGTCTTTTCAGGTGGATATCGTCACCTCAAGGGCACTCGCGCCGTTGCCAAAATTACTAGATATGGCGGTCCCATTTGTAAAAAAACACAGCATATTGTTATTTTTGAAGGGTAAACATGTCGATCGGGAATTGACCGATGCGACAAAAGAGTGGAATATGCAGGTGCATCAAATTCCGAGTCGTACCGATCCGGAAGGAATGATTTTACGCTTGGAGGCTATTTCCCGTGCTCTACACCCCCCCGAAGAATCACGATAAACGCCGTCCCCGTGTCCTCGCCCTTGTCAATCAGAAGGGCGGCGTCGGCAAGACCACCACGGCCATCAACCTTGGCACCGCGTTGGCCGCAACGCACAAGTCGGTCCTGATCATTGACCTGGACCCCCAAGGCAACGCCAGCACCGGCATGGGGCTGGACGCGGACGATCGGCCGGTAACCAGCTACGAAGTTCTGATCGGCGAGGATACGCTGACCGGCGCCGCGATGGAGACGGTCGTGCCCGGGCTTTACGTCGTGCCTTCGACCCGCGAGCTTTCCGGAGCGGAAATCGAACTGATCGATGTCGAGCGCCGCGAGCGCCGCCTTGCGGAGGCCGTCGACGCGCTGGAGGGCGATTGGGATTACGTGCTGATCGATTGCCCGCCTTCGCTGGGCTTGCTGACGCTGAACGCACTGGTGGCCGCGGATGCCGTCCTGGTGCCGCTGCAATGCGAGTTTTTTGCGCTTGAGGGGCTTAGCCACCTGTTGCGCACCGTCGAACGCGTCCGGCAGGGGCTCAACCCGCGGCTGGAGATCCAGGGCGTGGTGCTGACCATGTTCGATAAGCGCAACAATATCTGCGATATGGTCGAATCGGACGTGCGCAGTCATTTTGGCGAGAAGGTTTACAAGACTGTTATTCCGCGCAACGTCAGGGTGTCCGAGGCGCCGTCTTTCGGCAAGCCAGCGCTGCTGTACGACTGGCGCTGCAAGGGAAGCCAGGCCTATATCCACCTCGCCAGCGAATTGATCAGGCGCGAAGAACAGGGAGTTGCGGCATGATGGCGGCGGAAGACACCCGCAAGCGGGGGCTGGGCCGCGGCCTGTCGGCCCTGCTTGGCGAAGAGCCGGCGGGAAAGAGTGGCGCCATGGCGCCAGACTCCGATGAGGCCCGGCTCGTAAACACGGTACCGGTCGAACTGATGCAGCCGAGCCCGTTTCAGCCGCGCAAGCATTTCGACGACGAGGCCTTCGCGGCCCTCGTGGAGTCGGTGCGGGACAAGGGCGTGTTGCAGCCGCTGTTGGTGCGCAAGGATCCGAATGACGACAAGCGCTACGAGATCGTCGCCGGCGAGCGGCGCTGGCGTGCGGCGCAGCAGGCGCGGCTGCACGAGGTGCCGGTCGTCGTCAGGGAGCTCAGCGACCGCGATACGCTGGAAGTGGCGTTGGTCGAAAACCTGCAACGCGAGGATTTGACCCCGCTGGAGGAGGCCGAGGCCTACCGCCGCCTGATGGAAGAGTTCGGCCATACGCAGGAGGTGTTGGCAAAGGCGGTGGGCAAGAGCCGCAGCCATGTCGCCAACATGATGCGCCTGCTGGGCCTGCCGAAGCCGGTGCAGCGCATGCTCGACGAGCGGCAGATTTCCGCCGGCCACGCGCGCAGCCTGATTAATTCGGAAAAACCCGAGGAACTGGCGCGGGAAATCCAGCGCCGCGGGCTGAACGTCCGTCAGGCCGAGGATTTGAGCCGGAAGGCCAAGTCGACGGAAGGAAAGAAGGCTGTAGCCACGGCGCCAAGAGATCCCAACATTTCCGCGCTCGAACATGATCTGGCCGAGGCGATCGGCCTGAAGGTCGTGGTTCATGCGAAAGCGAGCGGCGCCGGATCGCTGACGATCCAGTTCGACTCGCCGGAACAGCTGGACGATGTGATCCGAAGGCTCAAGCAAGAGGGGTAACGCGAACCCCGATAATTATTCAAAAACAATATATAAACCCCGAAACCTCAACTGGTTTCGGGGTTATTTCCTGCCCGCCAGTGCGGCGATCTGCAACAGCGCCCGGCCGCAGACCGACTCCATCGGGGTTCCGGTGCGTTTGCACAGCCTCTCGGCCTCGAGCACACCCAACATGCCGCGCGCAAGCCCGCTTTCCGACCAGCGGCGGGCCTGTGCGACGAAACGGTCGACATGCATCACGAAGATCGGTGGCTGCAGGCCCTGCGCAGCCCGGCGGCCGTCCTGACCGGCGGCGAGACCGGCCTTAAGCCCTTGCAGGCGTTGCAGATGCCAATTCATGGCGCGCAGGATCGAAACCGGGTTCTGGCCCTCTGCAAGACCGACGGAAAGGGCGCGGTCCAGCTCCGCCCGGTCGCCGGCGCCGGCCGCCATGACGATCCGGTCCATGGACTGCAGCCCGTTATCGTCGATACAGGCCTCGACATCGGCCTGCTCGAGGCGCGCATTGTCGCCGGCATAGAGGGCCAGTTTTTCCAGTTCGGCCCGGGTGACGCCGCGGTCGGAACCCAGATTCGCCGCCAGCCAGGTGCGGGCGTCTGGGGACAGCGTTACGCCGCAGGCGGTAAGAATTTCGTCGAAGAGGCGGTCCAGCTGCGCGCCGTCGTCGGCGTAGCAGGGCAGCGCCACGCCATTGTCCGCGGCCTCGAACAACTTGCGCAGGGGCGCGCGCGGGCCGAGATCGCCGGCCTGGAGGATCACGAGAGAGTCGCCGGGCGGGTATTCAAGCAGGTTCTTTGCCGCGCGCGCCACTGACTCGCCGGCGCCGGGGGCAGGGGGGCTGGCGTCGCGCACGCGCACGATGCGCCGCCCGCCGGTCAGCGGGATGGCGGCCGCCTCGTCAATCAGCCGTGCCGGGTCGGCGGCAATGTCCGCGCCGGTCAGATCGGCCACGAGAAAGGGGTCGTCGGGATCGGCAGCGGCGTCGGCCACCAACCGCGCCGCGCGTTCGCGCGCCAGTCCGTCGTCCGGGCCAAAGACCAGGATCGCCCGCACCGCCGGGTCCGGCTTGCGGACGAAGGCATCGACCTGGTTGAACTTCAGCTTCATGATTTCGGCTCGGCGGATCGGCGCTGGAAATACATGGCCAGCAGAGAGCGGATTTCCTCGCTAACATCGCGAGCCGCACGGTCGGTGGCGTCCAACTCGGCGCTGCGCGTCGCGATGGCCGACGTCACGATGTTGTAGCTGTTG
>DAOVHN010000647.1 GCA_030671915.1 Pseudomonadota bacterium | reverse complement strand
TCAGCGGCAGCGCACGGTCGCCGCGGCTGGGCAGGATGTAGGACGCGCCGGAAAACTTCAGCGAGGGTTCGCGGTCCGGTATCGAGACATTGAACAGTTCCGTCTTCGCCGTCGTCCGGCCGCTGAAATCCGGCAGGCCTTTCAGCAACGTCGTGGAATAGACCTCGCCATAGTTCATGCCGGAAACGCAGAGACGCCGGCCGCGGGCGGCAAACTCGGCCGGGAATTCCGGCTCGAAGCGCACATAGTCCTCGTAACGCACGCCGCCACGGGTGTTCAGCTTGCGCGTGAATTCGAAACAGGCGCGGGGCGAGTCGGTCTCCGACTCCACATAGACATCGGTGAAGCGCATCTCGTCGCGCGCGGCCTGGACGGCGGTGGGCAGCAGCAACGCGGTTGCGAAGAACAAAGCGATACGGAATTTCAGCGACATGGCAAACCCCCGGGTTTCCTGTTTCTACCGGCGCGGGTGCCGCGGACCGGCAGCGAAACCATCGCACCGAAAACGGGCATGATCGTGGCGCCGATCCGGCAAACCCGTGAAACATTCGTCCTCGGGCGGTGCCGGTCCCGCGTAAAGACTAGAGCCCATGTTGCTAAGGCCAGGTTAAGGAATGGCAATTAAACGTGGCATAATGGGCAGATCAATCCACCTGTGATGCCATATTTTTGCAGGGTCATTGACCGGCGAGGCGCGCGGCGGCAATATCGCGGCGCGGTGGGTGGCCGAATCGAACGCAGGCAATTTTGACCGGAGGATTAGCAATGAGGTTCAAGGTGAACAGGACCAGGAGTAGCGTGGCCATGGCAGGCGTGCTTTCGCTCGGGCTGCTTGTAGCGGCCTGCTCCGGCACGGCGTCGCAGGCCCAGGTCAACGCCTGCAAGAACGGCCTTTCCCAGGCCTACTCGGAATTCGAGCGAGCCAAGTCCGACGGCTTCGGCGGCGCCGTCGCCATGACGAAAGCCGGCAGCCTTCTAAGCGCCGCCAAGATTCAGCAGCAGTTCGAGAAATATCCAAACTGCATCGACAAGGTGAAACGCGCACGCCATTACATCCGCCAGGCCCGCGGCGGCGGCGGCTGATCCCGCCGGTCGCCGCATGACAGAGCCCCTGCCCCGCTCGGTCGACGATACCGAAGCGCTGCTGCGCAAGGGCAATTACATTGCCGATCGCAGTCTCGCCACCGCGCTCTATCTTTCATTAAGCCTCGGCCGGCCGTTGTTCCTCGAGGGCGAGGCCGGCGTGGGCAAGACCGAGATCGCCAAGGTCCTGTCCGCCACCCTTGGCCGTAAGCTGTTGCGGCTGCAATGCTATGAGGGGCTGGATATTTCCTCGGCGGTCTATGAGTGGGACTATCCCCGCCAGATGATTGAAATCCGCCTGGCCGAAGCCGCGGGCGACCGGGATCGGGGCAGCCTGACGGAGGATATTTTTTCAGAACGTTTCCTGGTCAAGCGGCCATTGCTGCAGGCGCTGGAGCCCGATCTGGACGGGCCGCCCGTCCTGCTGATCGACGAGCTGGACCGCACCGACGAGCCCTTCGAGGCCTACCTGCTGGAAGTGCTCTCTGATTTCCAGATCACCGTACCCGAGATCGGCGCCATCAAGGCCGTGGAACGCCCCATCGTGGTCATCACCTCCAACCGCACGCGCGAAATACACGACGCGCTGAAACGGCGCTGTTTCTATTACTGGGTCGACTACCCGAGCGCGGAACGCGAG
The DNA here is from genome assembly GCA_030671915.1 of Pseudomonadota bacterium. Classification (GTDB taxonomy): domain Bacteria; phylum Pseudomonadota; class Alphaproteobacteria; order UBA8366; family JADFVY01; genus JADFVY01. The sequence goes on along the minus strand of DAOVHN010000647.1, from coordinate 260 downwards.
TTGGAAATCCTGCGCATCCGGGCGCCGGGTGCCGGCGACAGGTTGTCGGCGGAAATCGTCGGTTTCGTCCAGGCGCTGCGCGGGATGGACCTGTTCAAACTGCCCGGCGTGGCCGAGACCATCGACTGGGCCGAAGCCTTGGTGCAACTGGACCAGACCGATCTGGCGCCCGGCGCCATCGACGATACGCTTGGCGTACTGCTGAAATACCAGGACGACATCGCCCGCATCCAGGGCAGCGAGGCCAATCGCATTCTCAC
>DAOVHN010000764.1 GCA_030671915.1 Pseudomonadota bacterium | reverse complement strand
TGGACGACCTCGTCATCCGCCACGAAATCCCCGCCGACATCCCCGCCGTCCGTGCGGTGAACGTTGCGGCCTTCGAGACGGGGGCGGAGGCCGTGCTGGTCGATGCCCTGCGCGAGAACGGCAAATTCACCCTGTCGCTGGTCGCCGCTATCGAAGGCGAGGTCGTCGGCCATATCCTGTTCACCGACATTGTCATGGAACCCGGTGGCGCGGAGCCCCGCATCCTTGGGCTGGCGCCGATGGCGGTGCTGCCCGGCAGGCAGAGCAGGGGGTTCGGCTCCGTCCTGATCCGCCGCGGGCTGGAGGATTGCCTGGAACTGGGATACTGCGGCATCGTCGTGCTCGGCCACCCCGCCTTCTACTCCCGCTTCGGCTTCACCCCGGCCAGCCAGCACGGCATTTCATGCATTTACGAAGCCCCCGACGAGGCCTTCATGGCGCTGGCGTTGGGGAACGAGAAGTTGCCGAAGGGGCGCGCTCTTTACCAGCCGGAGTTTGCGGGAGTGTGATGCGCCGTCACCGCGTCAGAATCAGCATGACGATGCCGGCGGCGACCAGCAGAATGCCCAGCACCTCCTTGCGGTTGGTTTTTTCGCGGAAGAAGAAGATCGAGGCGGCGAAGGTGAAGATCAGTTCGATCTGGCCGACCGCGCGTACATAGGAGGCGTTTTCCAGGGTGAAGGCGGTGAACCAGCCGATCGAGGCGAGCACGCCCGCGATGCCGACCGCCAGCGACCAGCGCCATTCGACGACGACGTCTTTTAACGTAGCGGGTTCCTTCCAGGCTAGCCAGGCGCCCATGATGACGGTCTGGAACACCACCGCGATGGCCAGCGTATAGGCTGCCGCCATGACGAAACCATCATGGCCAAGCGACAGCGCCGCGCCGCGGAAGAATACCACCGAGGCCCCCAGGAAAGCCCCGCTGGCCAGCCCGATCAGGGTGGATTTCTCGCTAAGGCTTGCGAACAGGGTCGCCAGGGAGACATTCGTCTGCGCCGCTGACAGCACCACAACGCCCATCGCCGCCACCGCGATCGCGGCCCCGCTGGTCCAGGTCAGCGTGTCGCCCAGCACCAGGAAGCCGAGGATCGCGATCTGCACCACCTCTGTCTTGGAGAATGTCGTGCCGGCCGCGAAATTGCGGAAGGAGAACAGCCACAAGAGCAGGAAGGTGAAGATAATCTGCGACAGCCCGCCCAGCGCGCAATAGATCAGGAAGGTTCCGTTTGGCGCCGGCAGCGGCGAGCCGCCGATGAGTTGCAGCCCCAGCATGTAGGCCACCGCAAAAGGGGCGGCATAGAGGAAGCGCACATAGGTCGCGCCCAGTGTCGTAAGCCGCCCCTTCAGATGCTTCTGCAGCGCCGAGCGCGCATTCTGCATGAAGGCCGCGAAGACCGTTATCGGGATCCAGATTTCCATCAAGGGGCTGCCCAGGCTGTCGGGCATGCGCCACCGGTACGGATGAGGTTGCCACAACCCCCGAACTGCGCCAGATATAAAATGTAAAGGAATTCGAGAGGGATATCCATGCAGACCATCAGTGTCGATGAGGCGGGT
>DAOVHN010000074.1 GCA_030671915.1 Pseudomonadota bacterium | reverse complement strand
GGGCGCCATCATCGACGGCCCATTCGGTTTCGACAACGCGGTGTCGCCCGAAGCCGCGCCAATCAAGGGTGTCGATAGTCCGGTCGCCGGACAGGCCGATATCCTGATCGTGCCGAATCTCGAGGCCGGAAACTTCCTGTTCAAGCAGATGGTTTATTTCATGAGCGCCACCGCGGCCGGCATCGTCATGGGCGCGAAGGTGCCGGTGGTGCTGACCTCGCGCGCCGACCCGCCAGAAGCCCGCCTGGCCGCCGCCGCCATCGCGTCGATCATCGGCAAGCGATAGCTTAGTATACGAATGGGAATAAACCGCACCTTTTAACGAATTTTAATGGTTCGTTGCTACCTTGCGCCTTCATTGAACGGTTCCGCTATTTTTGCAGGGGTTATCAGAAGATGCGCAAAATTATTTCAACCATGGCAGTTTTGCTTGGTCTGGCCTCGTTTACGACGCCTGCCAAGGCCGATATCGCGATTGGCGTCGGTGTCAGCACGCTGGGCTACGGGGTGCACGTCGCGACCTCAATGACCGATTTCATCGCCCTCCGCTTCAACGCCAATTTCGGCGAGATGGACGTACCGGGCGCCGAGCTTATCGGCGACAGTTTCGGTGGCATTGAATATGACGTGGATGCGAGCTTCGGCACCTATGGCCTGGTCGCCGATTTTCACCCGATGGCGCTGTCGCCGATCGGTGCCGGCCTCGTGGTCTCGGGAGGCATTTATTACAACAATAACGAATTCACGTTCACGGCCGATCCACTCGCCGACGTTCAGATCGGTGGCCAGACTTTCACCGGCGGCAGTGGCCGGATCATCAGCCAGATGAGCTTCGACACGAAATGGGCGCCTTATCTGGGCCTGGGTTACGACGGTACATTCCAGGGTTTCGTCCCGGTCAGCTTCTTTATTACCGGCGGCGTACTGTTCCAGGGCAGCCCCAGCGTTGTCGTGACCACCAGCGACGCCACTTTCAATTCGACCTTCGCGGCCGAATTGGCAGCCGAGTCGGCGGAGCTCGAGGACGATGCGTCTTCCTTCGAATATTATCCAGTCTTCGCCATGGGGATGACGATCAGCTTCTGATCGCAACGATCATGGATATCAAGGCGGGGGCGGCTTCGGGCCGCCCCCTTTTTTGTGCCCTGCAGTACCGGGATTGACTTCATTCGATTGGCGAAAAGATGGCTAAAAAACTCTTGACATTGTGCACTGCAATATTAAATTGACCAGAATGCTGCACCGCAACAAAATACAGACTGGCGGCATAACCGCCAAACCCCATGCGAAAAGGATTATGCCATGAGCACCCAGAGCAAGAGCAAGGCCGCGCCGAAAGCCGTCGAAGCGCCTGTTGAAGTTTACGAGCAGGTCGTTGAAACCACCAAGGCGCAGGTCGAAAAGGCCAATGAGGCCGTCGTCAAGGGCTATGGCGAATTCGCCGCCTTCCAGAAAGACGGCGTGGACGCGCTGATCAAGGCCGGCGAGATCTGGGCCAAGGGCGCCGAGGATTTCGGCAAGGCGTATCTGGCTCTTGCCCAGGAGACCGCCGAGGCCAACAGCGAGGCCGCCAAGGCTCTTTTTTCGGCCAAATCCTTCAACGAAGCCGTTGAACTCCAGGGCGAAATCGCGCGCAAGAGCTTCGACAAGTCGCTCAGCGAAAGCACGAAGCTTTCCGAACTGTCGCTGAAGGTCGCCAACGAGGCGTTCCAGCCGATCCAGCAGCAGTTTACTGCCGCGGTCGCGAAGGCCGGCAAGCTCGCCGCCTGATCGCCTGAACGGCAATACCGATACGAAGCGGCCCGGTGGTTATCCGCCGGGCCGTTTTCTTTGCCCTGATATTATACCAAAGCCCGCTGATAAAGATTCATTTGATGGGTCTTTATCAGCGGGCTTTGGTATTACGGCTTCCTGCAGTCGAACAGGACGGTCTTGTTGATCCGCCAGAAGCGGCGCATGTGGGGCGCCATGGATCGACTGAATATCAGCCTTACCGTGAAGCCGGCCTGGCGCAGGCGGTCGGGGTAATCGGCGCCGCATACCCGGACATGGTAGGGATGGCCGAAAGCCTCGTTGCGGCCGGCCGCGCTATCGATCGAGCTATCCTCGTAAGTTTGCGGGCGGTCCATTTCGATCGGCACCATCACCACGGCGCGGCCGCCGGGGACAAGCACACGAAATAGCTCTTCCATCGCCGCCCGGTCGTCCTCGATATGTTCCAGCACATGACTGCAAATCGCGAAATCGAAGGATTCGTCGCGAAAGGGCAGGGCGGTCAGGTCCGCGGCCCGGTCCACGGCCGGGTCGTACATGTCGACCGAGACATAACGCAGCGCCGGATTGGCGGCCAGCGCATCCCGGATGCAATGTTCCGGCGCTATATGAAGCAGCCTGGGCCGCCGTTGCAGCAGCTGGTGGCGGTCGCGCAGATGCAGCCACATGAAACGATGCCGCTCCAGCGAGCCGCAGCCCGGGCAACGCGCATTGCGACGGCCATTCAGGCCGAACGGCAGGAAACGTCGGAATCGCCCACCGCAAACAGGGCAGGCGAATGCACCGCCGATGATAGCTGGCCGCGTTGCGTGGAGCGCGTTTTGCCGTGTGCCATAGACCTCGCCAGCGTCCAGATTCGCCGCTCTCACCCTGCGCAGCAAACGGCCTAAATCTTGCAACAATCGCTTTACTCCGTTACGCCCCTTTTCTCGGACGGTTATAATCCAATATAATCCATGGAGTGAGAGCAATCGGGTTCACGAAATGGCCGGCAAGGATAATAATAGCGGGAATGAGCCTGGTACCGGGGTTGTCGTGCGCCCGCGCGCGAAAACCAAGAAGCCATCCATGTACAAAGTGCTTATGCTAAACGACGATTATACGCCCATGGAGTTCGTTGTTGACGTACTGGAAAGGTTTTTCGGTAAAAATATAGAGGAGGCGACTCGAATTATGTGGCATGTCCATCGCCGGGGAGTCGGCATATGCGGCGTGTTTACATATGAGATCGCCGAGACGAAAGTGACCCTGGTGATGGATTTCGCACAGGAAAATGGACACCCGCTGCAATGCACGCTTGAAAAGGAATGACCGCAGTGCCTTCGCATAATCTCGAGGAAACAGTTCGCCGAGCCGCCGCCTTCGCAAGTGATCGCAGGCATGAGTTTGTCACGCTCGAACATCTTCTGTTGTCGTTGACCGAGGATCAGGACGCGGTCGCCGTGCTGCGCGCCTGCGGCGTCGACCTCGAAAAGCTGCGCGAGGACCTGCTCACTTATCTCGACCACGACCTGACCTACCTGATTACCGACTCGCTGGCCGATCCGCGAACCACGGAAAGCTTCAACCGCGCCCTGCAGCGCGCGGTCATCCATGTGCAGTCGTCGGGCCGCGAGGAAGTCACCGGGGCCAACGTGCTGGTCGCCATCTTCTCGGAACGCGAAAGTCACGCCGTCTATTACCTGCAGGAGCAGGACGTGACTCGCTTCGACGCGGTCAACTATATCAGCCATGGCATTGCCAAGGAGCCCGGCCTCAGCGTAACTCGCGGCGTCGAGGGCGGCGCCGAGGAAGCGGCCGAAGAACGGGTCAACCGCAAGGGAACCGAGGCGCTGGATGCCTATTGCGTCAATCTCAACGCCAAGGCCGAGAAGGGCAAGATAGACCCGCTGATCGGACGCCAGAGCGAGGTGGAGCGCACCATCCAGGTGCTCTGCCGCCGCCAGAAGAACAACCCGCTCTATGTCGGCGAACCCGGAGTCGGCAAGACCGCCATCGCCGAGGGGCTGGCGCGCCGCATCGTCAAGGGTGAGGTGCCTGACGTTTTGAAGGACGCCACGATCTATGCGCTGGATATGGGCGCGCTGCTGGCCGGCACCCGCTATCGCGGCGATTTCGAGGAGCGGCTCAAGGCCGTGCTGCGCGAGTTGGAGGATTTGGAGGACGCGGTTCTGTTCATCGACGAGATTCACACCGTGATCGGCGCCGGCGCTACCAGCGGCGGTGCGATGGACGCGTCCAATCTGCTGAAGCCTTCGCTGGCCAGCGGCTCGTTGCGCTGCATCGGCTCGACGACCTACAAGGAATTCCGCAATCACTTCGAGAAGGACCGCGCGCTGGTGCGGCGTTTCCAGAAGATCGACGTGGTCGAGCCGACAATCAGCGACACGGTGAAAATTCTCAAGGGCCTCAAGCCCTATTACGAGAAGCACCACAATATCCGCTACACCGGCGAAGCCATCCGCGCCGCCGTGGAGCTGGCGGCCCGCTATATCCATGACCGCAAGCTGCCGGACAAGGCGATCGACGTGATCGACGAGGTCGGTGCGGCGCAGATGCTGCTGCCCGAATCCCGGCGCAAGAAGACCATCTCGGTCAAGGACGTCGAGGCCGTGGTCGCCAAAATCGCGCGCATCCCGCCGAAATCGGTGTCGAAGGACGATACCAGGGTGCTGCAGAACCTGGAGCGCGACCTGAAGACGGTGGTGTTCGGCCAGGACAAGGCGATCGGTGCGCTGTCGGCGGCGATCAAGCTGTCGCGGGCGGGGCTGCGCGAGCCGGAGAAGCCGGTCGGCTGCTATCTGTTTTCCGGCCCCACGGGCGTCGGCAAGACCGAGGTTACCCGCCAGCTCGCCCATGTGCTGGGCATCGAGTTGCAGCGTTTCGACATGTCGGAATATATGGAGCGCCACAGCATCAGCCGCCTGATCGGCGCCCCCCCGGGCTATGTCGGTTTCGACCAGGGCGGTCTGCTGACCGATGCCATCGACCAGCATCCGCATTCCGTGCTGCTGCTGGACGAAATCGAGAAGGCCCATCCGGACCTGTTCAACATCCTGCTGCAGGTGATGGACCACGGCAAGCTGACCGACCATAACGGCAAGACCATCGATTTCCGCAATGTGATCCTGGTGATGACCACCAATGCCGGCGCGGCGGACCTGGCCAAACCTGCCATGGGTTTCGGCCGCGAGGCGCGGATCGGCGACGACCAGGAAGCGGTCAATCGCATGTTCACGCCGGAATTCCGCAACCGCCTGGATGCGATTATCAGCTTCGACAGCCTGAACCCGGAAACCGTGTCGCGTGTCGTCGACAAGTTCGTGATGGAACTGGAAGGCCAGTTGGCCGACCGCAACGTCATCATCGAATTGTCGGACGAGGCCCGCAAATGGCTGGCCGTGAAGGGCTATGACGTCGCCTTCGGCGCCCGCCCGCTTGGTCGGGTGATCCAGGAGTACATCAAGAAACCGCTGGCCGAGGAACTGCTCTTCGGCAAGCTTGCCAAGGGCGGGATCGTTCGGGTGGAACTGGAGAAGGGCGAGCTGAAAATGACCTATCCGCCCGATGCGGCGGACAAGAAAAAGATCGAGGAAACGGTGGACGGTTAGGGATTATCCCTTAACAGTTTGGCCCGGTAAAGAGAAAGGGCCGTCGCGGGGGACTGCGGCGGCCCTTTCCTTTGGCCCGGGGCGGTGGGGGAGATACCACCACCTTTATGATCCTCGATGGTGGATCAGGGCAGGAGAGACAGAAGAATCATTGCATCGAAGATCAGCAGTGCGACGGTGAAAAAGGCGATATAGCCGGCCAGCATCCGCCCGCTTGCGCCCATGCGCCGCCAAGCGGCGGCTTTGCGCTGACAGGGAACCGGAAACTGGCTGCTTATTCTCATCATCTTCTCACTGAACCTCTTTGCGTCTTGGCAGTGATGTGAGAGTGGCAATCAAATAAGGCGGCTAAATGACACGGAACGGGCAATACAGTGGAGAAAGATGTCACTCTTCGCCGCGCCGGTAAGGTGTCAATCCGGCCATGGCCTCCATCTCGCAGGTGACCTGCCGCGACTCGCGGCGGATGAAATCCGCGACCGGCTCACGCAGGCCCGGGTCGCGGATCAGGTGGGCGCTGAAAGTGCGGACCGGCTCGTAGCCGCGCTGCACCTTGTGCGGGCCTTGGGTGCCGGCCTCGACCCGTTCCAGCCCATGCTCTATGGCGAAGTCGATGGCGCGGTAATAGCAGGCCTCGAAATGCAGGAACCGGTAATCGGCCCCGGCGCCCCAGTTGCGGCCGTATAGCGCATCGGCCCCGCGCAGATTCAGGGCGCCTGCGATCAACCGTCCCTCCCGTTCCGCCATCACCAGCACGACCCGATCGCCAAGCCGTTCCGTCAGCAGCTCGAAAAACTCCCTGTTCAGGTAGGGATAGCCCCATTTACGATCGTAGGTGTCGACATAGAACCGGTGGAAGGCGTCCCAGTGGCGGGACTTGATATCGTCACCGCAGAGGATAGGCGTGCGGATGCCGGCCTCGGCCACACGCCGGCGCTCCTTCGCGATGGATTTGCGCTTGCGGCTCATCAGCGCGCCCAGAAAATCGTCGAAATCGCGATAGCCTTGATTGCGCCAGTGATACTGTATGCCGTGTCGCACCAGCCAGCCGCGCTCGCCAAGGCGCGCCGCCTGGTCTTCCGGCAAGAAGGTGACATGGACGGAGCTCAAGCCATGGCGTTCGGCTATTTCTTCCATACCCGCCGCCAGCGTTGCCTCGGCCATGGCCGCGTTTGGTCCGGGCTTCGCCAGCAGCCGCCTGCCGGGCGCGGGCGTGAAGGGCACGGCACATTGCAGCTTGGGATAATATCGCCCGCCGGCGCGCTCATAGGCGTCGGCCCAGCCCCAGTCGAAGACATATTCGCCCTGGCTGTGCCCCTTCACATAGAGCGGCGCGACGGCCATGACGCCGCCATTCGGCGCGTCGACCGCCAGATGGCGCGGCAGCCAGCCGCTTTCCGCCGAGACGCACCCGGCCTCCTCCAGCGCGCCGAGAAACGCATATGACAGGAACGGGTCGTTGCCGCCGGCGCAGGCGTCCCAATCGGCCTCGCCGATCGCGGCGATCCGTTCCGCCACCCTGACCGATATATGTTCGCTTCCGTCCGGCATCCGCTCCAGCTCAATCCTGAACACAGATTAGGTCAATGCGGGGCGCAAACAAGTCATTGCATATGCTTGACATCGCCAGTTGGAGGTTCAATTCATCCGAAAGCACGGCAGCAGAGGATCGGGCCATTGATTGACAAACCCCATTCGCCTTATCTGGTCGCGGTAAGCGAGGAGACCCGCGCTTCGCGCAGGCACCATGCGCCGGCGGCAGGGCGCAACACCGGGCCCATCCTGGACATCCTGCGTGGCGTCTTGTCGGAAACGGGCCGGGCGCTCGAGGTAGCCAGCGGCACCGGGCAGCATGCCGCCGCCTTCGCCGAGGCCTTTCCCGGCGTCGACTGGCAGCCAAGCGACCCGGACCCGGCGGCCAGGACCAGCATCGCCGCTTGGGCGGAGGAACCAGGGTTCGCGAACCTGCTGTCGCCGCTAGACCTGAACGTCATGGAATCCGGCTGGCATATGGGCATCGCCGATAAACTCGACCTTGTCGTCTGCATCAACATGGTTCACATCGCGCCCTGGGTGGCCTGCGAAGGCCTGCTGTGCGGCGCCGGTCGGCTGTTGCGTGAAAGCGGCTTGCTGTACCTCTACGGTCCCTATATGCGCGACGGAAAGCATACCGCGCCCAGCAATGCGGCCTTCGACGAGTCCCTGCGCAGCCGGGATTCGGCCTGGGGCATTCGGGACATGGGGGAGGTCGCCGCCGTTGCCGGCGCACAGGGGATGACACTGGAAAGCACGGTCGCGATGCCGGCCAACAATTTCTCCCTGATATTCCGGAAGCGGGCAGGGTAGTCAGGCGTTGCCGGGCGGTCCAGTCGAGTTGCGCCGATGGCCGTGTTTAGGACATGGGAACTTTCCCTTTGGCCAATTCAATAAAATTTTAGAAAAATGAATAACTTAAACGAATTAAATTTGAATCTGTATTTCTTACAAATCCGCTATTTTCCGCTATGGTTGCAGTGGGAAAAATCATTAACCACACATAGTGTGGGAAGCCTATGCCGGAAGCAGGAGGTTGCCATGTTCGACCCCATCAGGATTTCGGCTTTGGCCCTGAAGGGCGGAACAATCGCGCTGATAGCGTTGGCGATGGCGAAGGCGGTGAAGACGGCGAGGAGAATGAAGCCGACGAAACCGACGAGGCGGACGAACGGGACGGTGGCGGTTCTTCGGACTCTCCGGATTCCCCCGACTCTCCCGATTCTCCTGATTCCCCCGACTCTCTCGATGGTGGCGAGTCGGATGAAAGAGACGAAAAAGACGATTGAGCCAGGGGGGCATCGCCTGGTAGGCCCTGGTCAATGTGGATTAGGGCCTGATGCCGGGTTGACCGTGAAGAGGTAGGGATCGATGCGCCAGGGAAGCAATAGAGTGCATGGCCGCCGCATGAAGCGGCCCCGGTGGCTGCATTCGCTTGCGACGGCAGCCGTCGTATCGTTGTTGTACCTTGCCGGCATTCTGGATCCTGTCGAAAGAGTGCTGACGGATACCCGGTTCGAACTGGCCGGCCGCGAGGCCAGCGGTGACCTGGTTATCGTCGGCATCGATCCCAAAAGT
>DAOVHN010000621.1 GCA_030671915.1 Pseudomonadota bacterium | reverse complement strand
GTTACGCGGTCCGGGTTGCGGAAGAAATAGGCGCACCAGGCGGTCAGCACGCCACCGATGAACAGGAAGGGCGGCCAGAAAAAACCGATAATAAGGGTGACCAGGGCGAAGATGCCGATAAATCGCCAGCCCTCTGGGTGGATCGGCACGAGAACCGAACGCACCGAATCCATGATGTTCGACGCCATTACGCGTTATTTACCTCAGAAGATTTTCCATGCAGCGGCATAATAACTAGGTAACGCGGGGCCATATCGCAAGACGGTAACCGCGCAACGTGCCCCGTCAATTGGTCCGAGGCACCTCGAATACCTGTCCCGGATAGATCAGGTCGGGATCCCGGATGCGGTCTCTGTTGGCCTGATAGATCACCGTATAGCGTGTGCCCTCGCCCAGTGTGCGCCGCGCCAGCCGCCACAGGCTGTTACCCGGCTGCACCACCACCAACAGCGGCCCGGACTCGATTTCCTTGGGGTCGGCGCGCTGGAAGGGAAATTCGAGGCGCGCGATAACCTTGTCGCCGGCCATCTCGTCGACCCGCAAGGTATAAATTCCTGGCGCGATCGGCCGCTCGACGATTATGCGCCAAGCCCCATCCGACCCGACCCGAGCCGCCGCCAGCAGCCCGTTGTCGAGATAGACCACGACATTGCTGTTGCCGTTGGCCCGTCCGGTAAGACCCAGATTGCCCTGTTCGTCATAGTCCAGAACATCGACCGACAGGGCGATGTCCCCGCTGGTCGGCAGAGGCGGCGCTTCGCCCGCGGGCGGCTGCTGCAGCACTTCGCTGGTGCCGAAACCGGTGCGCGGCACTTCGACCGCCAGCGCGCCGGACGATTCGTCTGTCGGCTGGCCGGCCACATCCAGACCGAGCTCGGGAACCACAATGATCACGACTTTTTCGGACCAGACCGGTTCGGCATCGCCCAGCCTGGAAGACAGGCTTAATTCCCGACTGCCCGGCGGCAGCGGCTCATCCGGCAGCATTACCCATTCGCCGCGCCCGTCTGCCTTGATCTGGCCGATCGGCCGGCCATCGTCGTAAACGGTCACGACCGATCCCGGCGCCGCGCGCCCGGCGACCACGATATCGCCCGTCGAGGCGACTCGCACAACATCGAACGTCGGCAGTATGACCGTCGGCGATTCGGGCTCGGCGGGTGGCGAGGCGGGCACCGGCGCGGGTTCGGCGGTTTGCGTTTCCTCAGGCTGCGGCGGCGCAGGCTCTGGCGCCTTGGCGGGTTCCGGTTCTGCTTCCGGCGCCTTCGCCGATTCAGGTTGAGGTTCCGGCGCCTGCGCCGGTTGGGGTTGAGGCTCCGGCGCCTGCGCTGGTTGGGGTTGAGGCTCCGGCACCTTCGCCGGTTGAGGCTGCGGTACGGGTTGTGGCTCCGGTGTGGGTGTGACGGTCACCGGCGCCGTCGCGACGGTCGGCGATTCGGGTTCGTCCTCGCCCAACAGCCAGAAATTCAGGGCAAGCGCGATCAGCACGACCACGATGCCCACAACGCCTATGACGATAGTCCGGTTCACAATCCCCCGTTCCGCTCTTCGCGGCCTTTGCCATATCGAACCCTAGTACGGCTGACGCGCGGGCGCAACGATCACCGCGACCGGCCCAGCGTATATCGTAGGCCGGTCAGCCGGGCGGGCGGGCGATTCTGCGCTCAACGGCGGGCAGAGACATGAGGAATACCGCGATTGCGCGGCGATCGGCGGGGATCAGTTTGCCGGTCGTGTAGTCGATCACTTCGGCCATGGCGCCGCCCGCGAAATCTCCGTCGGGGTCCATGCCGATTTCCAGATAGCCCACGATATCCGCCAGACTCCAGTCGCCGATTCCGGTCGCGCGGTCGGATGTAATGTTGGGGACCGGCGCCTCCTCTGCGCCCGCCGCGTTGCCGGCCAGAAAGAGGTCGTCATCCATGGCCCCCAGCCCGCCGCGCGGCGTGTGGCATTCGCCGCAATGGCCCAACACGCGTACCAGATAGGCTCCGCGTTCCCATGTTCCCCGGTCGTCCTCTCCCACCGCCGCCGAAGGGTCGCCCGCTTCGAAATCGCCCGGCGAGAAATAGAGCGCCCGCCAGACACCGGTGAGCCAGCGCCAGCCGTAAGGGAAGTCCAGTTCATG
>DAOVHN010000699.1 GCA_030671915.1 Pseudomonadota bacterium | reverse complement strand
CGCGCCTGCGCCAACGAGCGCGAAATCCCCTGTGCCCCCGGCGACCTGCTGCTAATGCGCGCCCCAGGTTTCCACGGCCGCGGCGACCGGCCCTTCCATGCCGTGCGGGATATTACCGAGGATCGTTATATCCTGGGACTGAGGCATAACGCCCGCCCGGAACGTTGGGACGGTCAGGCCTAACAACTCACTTCACACAAACCCGGTCCATCAGCCGCGCCATGAAATCATGCCCCGCCTTGAACTGGTCGAGGCTCAGGAACTCGTCGGGTTTGTGGGCCTGGGCGATGCTGCCGGGGCCGCAGACGACGCAGGGGATGCCGGCGTCGCGCTGGAACAGGCCGGCTTCGGTGCCGAAGGCGACCTTGGAATGGTTGTTCTGGCCGGCCAGCGCCTTGACCAGTGTCACCGCCTCGTCGTCGGCGCGCATGTCGAGGCCCGGGTAGGTGACGCCTTGTTCGAAGGTAATGCCGGTGCCGGGCTGAAGCGCCCGCATGCGCGGCTCCAGCTCCTCGGCGGCGAAGCGGTAGATTTCGTCGAACAGCGGCTGCGGGTCCTGTAGCGGCAGGTTGCGGATTTCGAACTCGAACGAGCAGTCCCTGGGCACGATGTTCAGCGCCGTGCCGCCCTGGATCACGCCGGTATGGACGGTGCTGTGCGCCACGTCGAACTCGTTGTCCCAGGGGCCCTCCTCGCCGACCCGGCGCGCCAGGGCGGAAATGAAGCCGATCAGCTCGGCGGCGTACTGGATGGCGTTGACGCCGGTGGGCGCCAGCGAGGAATGACATTCGAATCCGCGCACATGGGCGGTGACGTCGGTCTTGCCCTTGTGGGCGACGATGACCTGCATGTCGGTCGGCTCGCCGATGATCGCCATGCGCGGCTTGATCGGCAGACCGTTGATCATGTCGATCAGGTGGCGCACGCCGATGCAGCCGACCTCCTCGTCATAGGAAAAGGCCAGGTGGATTGGCGTATCCAGCCCGCGGCGCAGGAATTCCGGCACATGGGCCAGCGCGATGGCGATGAAGCCCTTCATGTCGCATGTGCCGCGCCCATACAGTCGGCCGTCCTTCTCGACCACATTGAACGGGTCGGTGGCCCAGTCCTGTCCATCGACCGGCACCACGTCGGTATGGCCCGACAGCATGATGCCCGGACGGTCGGTTGGTCCGATCGTTGCGTAGAGATTGGCCTTGGGCTCGCGCTCGTCACGGATGATCGTGGCCTCGACGCCGTGGCTGGCCAGATAATCCCGGACGAAGTCGATCAGGTCCAGGTTTGAATCGCGGCTGGTGGTGTCGAAGGACACCAGTTTTTCGATCAGCTCGCGGCTCGTCGCGGCAAGGTCGGTCATGGTTTCTTGCATCCGGGGCTTGGGTTTATGGCCTGGGCGGGTCATACTATAGCGTTGGATCGCCGCCGCGCCACCTTCCGAAAAGGGTGGAGAGCCGAAAAAAAATGTATTGTTAGAGTGGGTATTAATTCATGAAGCAGACGATCCCGGGCGTGTTCGACCTTTGGCTGCCGGAGCAGGCGGTCGCTCCCGTGGTGTTCGATTCGCCGCATAGCGGCGCCGATTACCCGGCCGATTTCGACACCATCGCGCCGGAGGCCAGGTTGCGCCGGGCCGAGGACATGTTCGTCGAAGCCCTGTTCGATTTTGCCCCGGCCGCCGGCGCGGCCCTTCTGGCCGCCCTGTTCCCGCGCAGTTATATCGACCCGAACCGCGCCCTGCACGACCTTGACCGCCGCCTGATCGACGGCGTCTGGCCCGGGGACTTGCGGAT
>DAOVHN010000052.1 GCA_030671915.1 Pseudomonadota bacterium | reverse complement strand
CTTTTTTAAATATTCCCGGACCGCCCCGGCGGGCATTTGCTCCGCTCGCATGACAGCCTGTTTACGGCGCATCATTCGGCATCCGGTTGGCCGGAGTAAAGCACAGAACAATGACAACGCGACGAGAAATTTGTTCGAAACAGAATCGAAAGTCAATCGAAAGCCAATCGAACCTTCTGTCCCTGATAAATAATGAATCTGTCACAGGTTTGAAAAAACAGCCTTAAAACAATCGGTTAAAAAGAATTTTCCGCGCCCGCCGGGGCATCACCACCGGTCCAATTGCGGGACGGCGAGCCATGATGCTTGCGGTGCGGGAATTTCCCGCATTAACATGGCGTTAATCGGCGCCACCCGCCGAGCAAATGTTTGCGCCCGTCCGGGCCATGCAACTAAAAGGGAGTACTCGTCGGTATGAGAACCAAATCAGTAAAGTCCAGTATCGAAACCCAGCTTGCGGCGAAGGCCTTCACGCGCCGTACGGTCATCAAGGGCGCCGCCGCGGCGGGTGCCGTCGCGGCCGTCGGCCCCTTCTACGTGAAAGAGGCCTTCTCGTCCTCGGGCGAGATCAACATCATGATGTGGTCGGACTACTTGCCGGAAAGCTTCACCAAGGCGGTGATGGACAAGACCGGCATCAAGATCAACTTCACCGGCATCGGCTCCAACGAGGAACTGCTCAACAAGCTCAAGGCGTCGAAGGGCCAGGGTTATGACATCGTCAGCCCGACCAATGACCGCGCCCCGCAGTGGGGTGTCGAGAAGCTGGTGCAGCCGATCGACATGAAGCGCGTGGCGATCGAAAAGGTGAACCCGGCCATGGCCAAGATCGGCGACGATCTGTGGAACTTCGACAACAAGGGCTCGCACTGGCTGCCGCATATCTGGGGCACCGAGGGCATCGCCTGGCGCACCGACAAGTGGAAGCCGAAGGGCATGTTCCCCAGCTACGGCGATGTCTGGTCGGACGAGAACGCGGGCAAGACGATGGGACGCCCCCATTCGATGATGCTCTGCGCGGGCCTCTATATGGAGTCCGTCGGCGAGCTGGCCCCTGGCTCCATGTGGGCGGGTTACAAGGAAGAGGGAGCCATGCGCAAGGCTTGGGAGACGGTCACCGCCTGGTGCATAAAAAACAAGAAGAACGTCAAGATCCTGTGGAACGACGGCGATACCCAGAAGAACGGCCTGATGAACGAAGGCGTCATCGTCGGCCAGACCTGGGACGGCCCGCCGCTGGCCCTCAAGAGCGCCGGCGAGCCGGTCATGTACCGGGCGCCCAAGGAAGGCGCCATGGCCTGGGTCGACGGCATGGCGATTCCCACCGGCGCCAAGAACATCGATCAGGTCTATGAGTTCATCAAGGTCGCCTACGAGGCGGAACCGGCGGGCAAGGCGATCGATACCCACGGCTACAATTCGCCGGTGCTGGGCGCGGATAAATTTGCCAGTGCGCAGTATGCGAAGAACTTCGCCGACGCCTATCCGGGCGATGCGCTGGGTAATCTGAATCCGTGGCCGCCGACGCAGCCCTGGTATTCGGATGTTCGCACCGAATATGTGAACAAGTTCGAGAGCGCCTGATCGCGTTACGTTAAGAGACTCCGGGCCCCTTCGGGGGTCCGGAGATATTCTTGCAGGGTGCGCCGGCCAAGCGGCCATTGCCGTCTTGCCGCGTTCCCTCTCCAACGAGCATTGGAATTATTTCCATGAAGTCAGGCGTTGGCGTCGAGCTCGATAATCTGTCGATCAGGTTCGGCGATTTCACTGCGGTAAGAAACGCATCCGTGAAGATCGAGGAAGGCGAGTTCTTCTCGTTCCTCGGCCCGTCCGGCTGCGGCAAGACCACGATCCTGCGCACGGTCTCCGGCTTTCAGGAGCCCAGCGAAGGCGTTGTGCGCATTGGCGGCAAGGATGTCGCCGGAATGGGACCGAACAAGCGGCCGACGGCGCTGATCTTCCAGAATCTGGCGCTCTTCCCGCTGATGAAGGTGTGGGAGAACATCGCCTTCTCGCTTGAGGTCAAGGGCGTGCCGAAGGCCGAGCGCCGCAAGCGCGCCGACGAACTGCTTGAACTGATTGCCATGCCCGACCAGGGCGACAAACTGGTCGACGAGTTGTCCGGCGGCCAGCGCCAGCGCGTGGCCGTGGCCCGCGCGCTCGCCGCCGAGCCGCAGGTGTTGCTGCTCGACGAACCGCTTTCCGCGCTGGACCTGAAGCTGCGCCAACACATGCGCACCGAGCTGCGCACCATCCAGCAGCGCGTCGGCCTGACTTTCATCTACATAACCCACGACCAGGGCGAGGCCCTGACCATGTCGGACCATGTCGCCGTCATGCGCGAGGGCGTGATCGAACAGGTCGGCAACGGCAAGGAAATCTACGACGACCCGGCGACGGCCTTCGTCGCCTCTTTCGTCGGCGAGAACAACGCCTTCGCCGGCAAGGTCACCTCGGTCAATAACGGCAGTGCGGTGGTCTCCACCGCCGTCGGCGAACTGCCGTCGCGCGTCGCCACCGCGGCCCGCGGCGAACTCAAGCCCGGCGACAACGCGATGGTCTTCATCAGGCCGGAGAATCTCACCATCGCCGAATCGGGCGCCGGCGGCGACAACCACATCGCCGCCACCGTCGCGAACGAGGAATTCGAGGGCCAGAGCTACCACGTTTTCCTGGAAGGCGCGGGGGGCTGCCGGATCAAGATGTCCCAGACCAACAAGGGCCAGTCGCGGGCCTCGTCGGTCGGCGAGGCGGTGACGCTCGGCTACAACCCGGACCAGGCCGTGGCCCTGCCGTCAGGCACCCTGTCGGACGAGGAATAGAACGGCCATGAACATCGGGGTGCTGGCCAGGAAATTTTTCGAGAAGAACGGCGTCGGCATGGCGCTGTTCATGATATTCGGCGTCAGCTTCTGGATCCTGTTCCTGATCGTCCTGCCGCAGCTGACTATGGTCGATTTCTCGTTCCGCTTCAAGCTGCCGCCCGACGCCATCGGCGGAGCCCAGGACGTCTATACCACCACCAACTACGAATATTTCGTCAAGGGCAGTCCAGGCAATTCCGATGGCTGGAACCGGGTCGATGTGACCGTTTTCTGGCGCACCCTGATCGCGGCGCTGTTCGTCACGGTCTTCAATTTCGTCATCTGCTACCCCATCGCCTTCTACATGGCCAAGGTCGCCACCGGCAGCTGGGCGCGGCTGCTGGCGCTGTCGCTCGTGGTGCCCTACTGGATCAACGAAATCCTGCGCGCCTTCGCTTTCCGCATCATTTTCGGCGACTCCGGGTTGATCAACACGGTGCTGAAAACCATCGGGATTATCGACAGTTCGATCGATTTCATCCGGGCCGATATCGCGCTCTATGCCGGTCTCGGCTACGCCTACGTCCTGCTGATGATCTTCCCGCTCTACAGCGCCATCGAAGCCCTGGACAAGAACCAGATCGAGGCGGCGCGCGACATGGGTTCGCCGTGGTGGCGCATTCACTGGCGCATCGTCATGCCCTTCGCCAAGGCCGGCATCACGTCGGGCTGCACCATGGTCTTCATGCTGTCGGCCGGGGCGCTGGCGGCGCCGCAGATCCTCGGCGGGCCATCCAGCCTGTGGTTCACCCAACTCATCTACCAGGGTTTTTTCGAATACTTCAACTGGAACCGCGGCGCGGCCTACGCGATCATTCTGCTGGTGTCCTGCATGATCATCGTGCTCGGCATCATGAAGCTGTTCCGCGTCAAGATGGGTGAGATCGGCCGATGAAAGCGAGCATCCTGGCGCGCGGATTGACGGGGCTCTACCTGCTGGCCTTTTTCGGTTTCCTGTTCGGGCCGCTGTTCATCATGGTGGTCACCGCCCTGAACAGCTCCAGCTTCCCGCGCATCTCGCCCTGGGACTGCCTGACCTTCGAATGGTTCGCCAAGCTGGCCGCCGACGAGCGCCTGCAGACCGGCCTGCTGACCTCGCTGGGGGTCGGCGTCGCGGTGGTGCTGGTGTCGGTATCGCTGGGGCTGGCGGGGGCGCTGTTCCTGACCCAGATCAGGCCATCGGCCCGCGCCGGGTATTATACGCTGATTACGGCGCCGATCCTGATTCCCGGCGTGGTTCTTGGCATCTCCACCCTGATTTTCTGGGACCGCACGGCGCAGTTGCTGGGTTTCGGGACCGACAGCTTTTTCTATAACGGCATATTCCTGACCGTTCTCGGCCAATCCAGCTTCATTTCGTCCTACTGCATGCTGATGATTATCGCCCGGCTGCAGCGCTTCGATACCGGCCAGATCGAGGCCGCCCTGGATCTCGGCGCCACCAATGCCCAGGCCTTCCGCCGGATCATGCTGCCGTTCCTTAAGCCCGCCATCATCTCGGCCGGGATCATCGCCTTCCTGGCGTCGTTCGAGAACTACAACACGACCGTTTTCACGATTTCGTCCCTGCATACCTTCACCACCATCATCTCGCAGAAGGTTCGCCTCGGCATCGATCCGTCGATCTCGGTGGTCGCCTTCATCATCATCCTGCTGACGCTGATCGGCGCCTTGGTCTTCGAGGGCATGTCGAAGCGCGCGGAACTGAAGAAGGCCCGCCTGCTGCCGGAAGGGACCGGGGCGGGCGACGTGCTGCGCGGCCTGTTCAAGAGCAACCCGGCCATGATCATGAGCGTGATGGTGGTGGTGGCGACGATGGCGGGCATCTGGCTGGCCTTGGGCCACAGCGCGACGCAATGCAAGGCCGACCTGCTGGAGCAGAAGCTGGAGAGGCAGCGCATACTGGAAGAAGAGTTCCGCCAGACGCAGCCGGGCGCGGACGAATCGAGCGGCGCACCGGCGTCCCAGGGGCTGGGTGCGGGCGCCTTCGGCAACGTGTTCGATCCGAAGAACCTGGAAGGCGCGGCCGGCGTCGACGGGAAGGAAGGTGAACAGGCCGAACCCCAGGACGGCGGCCAGCAGTAACCGGTTATATGCCCGGGACCGATCTTCCCCAGCCCATCCCCATGCTGGCGATGTAGGCGGTGTACAGTATCAGCAGCAGGATTCCTTCCCTGCGCGATATGTTCCAGTTCGTGATCATGACCGGCATCAGCACAATGCCGGCGCCCAGCATCACCCACAGATCGACGCGCACGAATTCATCGGCGAAGGGCAAGGGTCCGGTCATGGACGCGGCGCCGAGGATCAGCATCACGTTGAACAGATTGCTGCCCAGCACATTGCCCACCGCGACGTCCGTATGGCGCCGCCACGCTGCTACGGCGGTCGCCGCCAGTTCCGGCAGCGACGTGCCTATCGCGACCAGCGACAGGCCGATCACCGGCTCCGAGATACCGACCGCCCGCGCCACCCCGATCGCGCCGTCGACCAGCAGGTTGGCGCCGCCGATCAGCGCCGCCAGCCCGGTGGCCAAATAAAGCAATACCAGCCATGTCGCCGTCGGCACGCCCGTGGTTTCCTCGACCTCGCGTGCATGCAGGTCCGCCGCCGCGTCGCCGTTCCGGCGTTCGACGCGATAGGACCACACGACGTAGCCGATCAGCGTGGCCAGCATCAGCGCGCCCTGCCAGGCTTCGATAAAGCCCAGCAGCCCAAGACCCACCAGAAGCGCCAGCGCCGCAATCATCGCCGTGCCGTCCCGGCGGACTGAGGCGGGATCGCAGATCAACGGCGCGATCAGCGCGCCGACGCCCAGCACCAGCAGGATATTGGCGATGTTGCTGCCGATAACGTTGCCGATCGCAATATCGGGGGACCCGTCGATCACGGCCTGCAGGCTGACGACCAGCTCCGGCGCCGAGGTGCCGAAGGCCACGACCGTCAGCCCGATCATCGCCGCCGATACGCCCAGCAACCGCGCCAGCCCGATCGCGCCGCGCAATGTCAATTCGCCGCCGACCACAAGAATGCCCAGGCCGAGAACCGTGAACAGGAAGTCCGTCAGCATTCGGGGGAGGTTCCCCCGCCGGGAGTTTGAAGCCAGCTGATTTTCATGAGCGCCGCTATAGCGTTTTAGTTCACGTCAATGCAAGAAAACTTGTTCGCATTCCATTTGATTTGCTATGGTTCGTCATGCATCCCTATCCGGCCCCGTCCGGCAGGGCGGCCTCTCGCGATTTAACCGGATCGCCCGACCAAAGAAAACCACCCGTCGGTCATTATCGACCAGCGCGGGACAACAACATGCGTAGCCCGTTCATATTGGGTGCGCAGGGAGGAATACCATGGCTTTGCCAAAGGCAATTTCGATTTTCCGCCGCACGCGCGAGCTGGAAGGCGAGATCGACGAATTCATGGACAATCTGGCGCAGGCTGCGCTGGCCTTCAAACGCGCGGTCAGCATCTTCCTGGCCGAGGGACGCTCCACCGAGTTCGACGAGAAGCTTGCCCAGGTCAACGATCTGGAAAGCCGTTCCGACTATCTGCGCCGGGGCATAGAGCGCCAGCTTTATTCCCAGACACTGATCCCGGAATCGCGCGGCGACGTGCTGGGGTTGCTGGAAAACCTCGATTCGGTCCTGAACAATTTCGAGGGCACGCTGTGGGGTTTCTCGATCGAAAATCCCGACATACCCGAACAATATCACGACGACTACAAGGCGCTCGTCGAACAGGCGACGGCCGCGGTCGAGGCGCTGGTGCTGGCCTCGCGCGCCTTCTTCCGCAATGTGGAAATGGTCGGCGACCATATGCACAAGGTGATTTTCTACGAAAAGGAGGCCGACAAGGTCTCAACCAAGCTCAAACGGCAGATTTTCGACTCCGACATCGATCTCGCCCACAAATGGCATCTGCGCCATTTCGTCGAACTGATCGACACTATCGCCGACGTCTCGGAAGACGTGGCCGACCGCCTGGCCATCTACGCCATCAAGCGCCGCTTCTGATCGGGGCGCTCGATTATGGATTTCGCCACTCTGTTTTTCCTGTCCAGCGGCCTGTTCCTGGGCTGGTCGCTGGGCGCCAACGACGCCGCCAACGTGTTCGGCACGGCGGTCGGTTCGCGCATGATCCGGTTCTCGACCGCTGCCCTGATCTGCAGCGTTTTCGTAATTCTGGGTGCCGTGATGAGCGGCACCGGCGCGGCCCACACGCTGGGCAAGCTGGGCGCCATCAACGCACTGGGCGGCGCCTTCATGGCGGCCTTCGCCGCGGCCCTGTCGGTCTATCTGATGACCAAGGCGGGTCTGCCGGTTTCCACCCCCCAGGCCATCGTCGGCGCCATTATCGGCTGGAACCTGTTCAGCGCGACCGAAACCGATTCCTCGACCCTGACCACGATCCTGGTCACCTGGGTGGTTTGCCCGGTCCTCGCCGCAATCATCGCCGTGCTGCTGTACAAGTCGACCGTCTGGTTTTTGCGCAACGCAAATTTCCACATGATCCGGCTGGACGCCTATACCCGTGCGGCCCTGATTCTGGCCGGCGCCTTCGGGGCCTACAGCCTGGGCGCAAACAACATCGCCAACGTGATGGGGGTCTTCGTGCCGTCCTCGCCCTTCAGCGACCTGTCCGTCATGGGCCTGGCGAATTTCTCGTCCGTCGAGCAGCTCTTTCTTCTGGGCGGGCTGGCCATCGCGGTCGGCGTCATAACCTATTCGGAACGCGTCATGATAACGGTGGGCGGCGGCATGCTGCCCCTGTCGCCGGTCGCCGCCTGGGTCGTGGTGATGGCGCATTCGATCGTGCTGTTCCTGTTCGCCTCGCGCGGGCTGCAGGCGTTGTTGCTCAGCTACGATCTACCGACCATCCCGCTGGTGCCGGTTTCCAGCAGTCAGGCCGTGGTCGGCGCGGTGCTGGGCATCGGCCTGCTGCAGGGCGGGCGGGCGATCCGCTGGCGCATCGTCGGCAGCGTCTCGCTGGGCTGGGTGGTTACGCCCCTGGTCGCCGGCATCGTCTGCTATATCGGCCTGTTCTTCCTGCAAAACGTCTTCGGCCAGGAGGTCTATCAGTAGGGGTTGGCGCAGCGCGACCTTGTCCTGAGCCCGTCGAAGGACGAGGCCGCGCCGTTGCCCGAATTATCCCCCGTCATGCGCCTCGCGGGAATCGGCGGGTGCCTCTTCGCGGTGTTCCATCATGCCGTAGTCGCGCAGTATCGCGGCGACGCGCAACCGGTAATTCCTGAACACGCCGCCGCGGCCGGCGGCCTGGGCGTCGCGATGTTCCCGGGTGCGACGCCAGGCGGCAACCGCCTCTTCGTCGCGCCAGAACGACAGCGACAGATATTTTCCCGGCTCCACCAGGCTCTCGAAGCGCTCGATGGAAATGAATCCGTCGATCCCCTCCAGCATGGGCCGCAGCCCGCCGGCGATATCCAGATAGGCGTCGGTCTTACCCTCGGCGGGCCAGACTTCGAAAATGACGGCGATCATTGATGTTATTCCCCTCCTACCAAGGCTCGTTGATAATGACCCTTGGTATTATTTGTCAGCCTGGATAATAAAGAATGCATATGGAATAGCAACGGGCCGGCCCCGCGGTTTGTACAGTCCGGCGCTACTCTCCGTCCCGCTCCGGCGGGTTCAGCATGCGGTCCAGTTCCTCGACCCTGGATTTTACCGTCGGCCACATCTTTTCGCTGATCCGCGCGATCAGGGCCTCGACGATCAGGAACATGCCGATCATCGAATCCCAGCTCGACGGCACGGTGACGCGCGCCGTCAGCATATGCCGGGCGACGCCGCTGACCGGCGACAGCCACTGGTCGGTGAACAGCACGACGGTGGCGCCGCGCCGCGCCGCCTCCTCGGCGAAGCGGATTACGTCATGCTGATAGCGGCGGATGTCGAAGACCACCAGCACATGGCGCCGGCCCACATCCAGCAGATAGTTGCGCCAGCTCGACTCATGGCCCGAGATCAGCTGCGCGTTGGGGCGCAGCGTGTGGAGATGCTGGTAGAAATAATTCGCCACCGCGCCGGTGAAGCGCCCGCCCAGCAGATAGAGCGGCCGCTTTTCGTCGGCCAGCAGTTCGACCACCGCGTCGAATTCGCTCTGATGTACCGATTCCAGGGTCTGCTGGATATTGCCGGTGACCGCCTCGCCGAAGCTTTCCAGGAAATTGGGTTGGCGGCCGGCCGCCTCGCCGACGGAATCGGGCCGCTTGGTCAGTGGCGACTGTACCTGCGCCTGCAACTCGTCGCGCAGTTCCCGTTGAAACCCGGCATAACCGGAATAGCCCAGCTTGGCTACCAGCCGCAGGATGGTCGGCCCGCTGACGCCCGCGCGCTCGGCGAATTTCGCCACAGTTTCCAGCCCCGCGAAGGGATAGTTGCCCAGCAGCGTCTGCGCCGGCTTGCGCTCGGTGGT
>DAOVHN010000445.1 GCA_030671915.1 Pseudomonadota bacterium | reverse complement strand
GCGGCGATCGACCCGCCGCCGGCGCCGATCTCCACCATCTCGACGACGGGGATTTTTACTGGCATGCCGCTGCCTTTCATGAAGCGGTGGGCGCGGTCCACCTCGAAGCTGCGGCTGAGCATGGGCTCGCCGTCGTCGATCAGGCAGATCTTGGCGGTGGTGCCGCCCATATCGAAGCTGACGACCCGGTCCTCGCCGAGGGTTCGAGCAATATGCGCGGCCAGGATGGCGCCGCCGGCCGGGCCCGATTCAACCAGCCGAACCGGGAAACGCCGCGCCGTCGGGATGGTCACCAGGTTGCCGCCGGATGTCATCATCAGGCAGGGGCAGGCGAAGCCGGCCTCCACCAGCCGCGCCTGCACATCCTCCAGATAGCGTGCTATCAGCGGCTGTACGTAGGCATTGGCGCAGGCCGTGGACTGGCGCTCGTATTCGCGGATTTCCGGGCAGACCTCGGACGACAGCGTGATCGACAGCTCCGGCAGCCGTTCGCGCAGGACTTCGGCGACGCGCCGCTCATGGCCCGGATTGGCGTAGGAATGCAGCAGGCCGATCGCGACGGACTGAACTCCCGCGTCCCGCAGGGCCGGCACAAGCGCCTCCACCGAGGATTCGTCCAGCGGGATCAGCACATCGCCCAGGAAATCCACCCGCTCGGTCACCGGCAGGCGCAACTCACGCGGCGCCAGCGGCGGCCGGCGCTCGGCATTGATGTCGTACTGGTCGAAGCGGTTCTCGTAGGCCATCTCCAGCGAATCGCGATGGCCCTCGGTGACGATCAGCGCCGTTCTGGCCCCGTTGCGCTCGATCAGCGCATTGGTGGCCAGCGTCGTGCCATGGATGATCAGCGAGACCTGGCCCGCCTCCGTACCGGTCTCGGCCATCACCTGCCGAATGCCGGCCATGAATCCGTCGGCCGGATTGTCCGGAGTCGTCAACACCTTCACGCCATGATGCGCGCCGTCGCGCTCCAGCACCACGTCGGTAAAGGTGCCGCCGATGTCGACGGCCAAGCGTGCCTGTGCCATGTGAGCTTCCCCGCCCTGCAATTGGAGACAGCGCTTTTTACCAGCCGCGGGCAGGGTGGGGAAGTCATACCAATGCTCGTTGATAAAGACCCATTTGATGGCGCGTGGCGTTGCGCTCCGCTTGTGGTGCGCGGCACCACGGCGCGAACCGCGCCTGACGAGCGGTCAAGGGAAACCGGTCAAATGAGTCTTTATCAACGAGCATTGGTATGAGGTGGCGTGGGCCGGGGCGTTATTGCCCCATATTATTGCCGTGATTGTGCGGCTCTGCTATTGTGTCCGGACCGTCATTCTCTCTGGAAAAGGACGCGTTCGATGAAGACGAAACTGCTGATGCTGGCGATTACCCTGCCGGTCTGGGCATCGGCGGCAGGCGTGGCCTGGGCGGACGTGTCGCCAGGCGGCGGCGCCGGCGGTTACGGATATCACCCCCACATGGGGGGCGAGTGGGGGTGGGGCGGCATGTTTCTGGGGCCGCTGTTCGGCATCCTGTTTATCGCCGCGATCGCGGTGGCCATCATATTGGTGGTCCGCGCCATTGGCGGCGGCGCGGTGACGGGCCGGCCGCGGAGCGAGGATAGAACCGCTCTCGACATCCTCGACGAACGTTTCGCCCGCGGCGAGATCGATATCCAGGAATATGAGGACCGCAAGCGGGTGCTGACCGGCGGATAAGGCGTGGCCCTCTTGGCAGCTTCGCTGAAGGGGCGCCAACCCGCAATATTTCGCCTGCGACCACTCGCCGCCATGCCGGTGGGCTGGTTTTGCTTGCAAATTTCAGTGATAGCCGCCATATAGAAACACATCAGCACGCGCGCCGCCCTTGGGGCGGCAAACTTCATAGGATATCCGGTGAGCTGAGAACCGTTCGCCAGGGCGGGCGCAGGCGGTTGTCCACGCGGGTTGCGCTTTGGATGGCCACAATATCCCCGCGCACTGATATGAACCAATGTATTTTCAACAATCGTTGCAAAGAGCATGACTGACAGAAAAAACCGGAGTGATTTCGCCGACGAGGCGCCCTCCGACGAGGAAATCGCCGCCGCGGCGGCAAAGTTGAGCGAGGCATGGGCCCGCCAGCCGGATACACAGCGGGTCACCGAGACCGGCCAGATCCTGCAGACGCTGGAGAAGGGCCGCTCGAACATGGTGGCGGTCGAGGTAAAGCGGTCACGCCGCATCCCCCGGCGGGATTAAATCACGCGATCCGGTAAGGACGCCAATGGATTACGAGATGATAAGAAAAGAGAATGCCATGAGCCTGGACACGGAAGGGCCGGAAATATCGGCCAACGAAAACAGCGAAGCCGGCGCCAGCCCGATGCATAAGGAAAAGACGCGCCGCTGCCTTGTCTGCTGCGAGGATTTCGTCAGCGCCTGGGCGGGCGAACGCGTCTGCAAGAAATGCCGCTCCAGCACCGCCTGGCGGCAAGGCTGAGCCGCGCTCCACACATATAGGTTTTTAGGCTGCAATTGCGGTCAAAATCGAGCGACCTCGTCCTTCGAGACGGGCCTTCGGCCCTCCTCAGGATGATGAAACAGATATTGCAGCCTCATCCTGAGGGGCCCCAAAAGGGGCGTCTCGAAGGACGAGGTCGCTCGCTCTCACCGCTCCCCTAACCTCGGCCCACGAACGGCATCTTCGTCGCCATGATGGTCATGAACTGGATGTTTGCGTCCAGCGGCAGGTTGGCCATATGCACGACCGCGTCGGCGATATGTTGCACATCCATCGTCGGCTCCGGCTTGCGCGAGCCGTCGGCCTGGGGCACGCCCTTTTCCATCGCCTTCGTCATCTCGGTGGCCGCGTTGCCGATGTCGATCTGGCCGACCGCGATATTGTATTTCCGCCCGTCCAGCGAGCAGGATTTGGTCAGGCCCGTAATGGCGTGCTTGGTGCTGGTGTAGGGTGCCGAGTTGGGGCGCGGCGCATGGGCCGAGATCGAGCCGTTATTGATGATCCGCCCGCCCATGGGATCACGCGTCTTGAAGGCGCGGAATGCCTCCTGCTAGCATTAGAAGAAGCTGGACAGGTTGATGTTCACGGCGGCCTGCCACTGTTCCGGCGTCAGGTCCTCAAAGG
>DAOVHN010000283.1 GCA_030671915.1 Pseudomonadota bacterium | reverse complement strand
GTCGGGCTGGCGGCGCTGGCGCTGCATATCTTCCTGCTGGCGACCGGCAGCCGCATGCCGCTCGACCTGCGCCTGTGGGGCGCCTTTCTGGTTATGGGTTTCCTCAACAATGCCGTGCCCTTCAGCCTGCTGGTCTGGGGCCAGACCCAGATCGCCAGCAGCCTCGCCTCGATCCTGAACGCGATGACGCCGATCTTCACCGTTGTGGTGGCGCATTTCCTGACCAGCGACGAGAAGATGACCGGCGGGCGGCTGGCCGGGGTGCTGATCGGCTTCGCTGGCGTCGCCGTGATGATCGGCCCGGCAGCGCTCGCCGGGCTGGGCGCTAACCTGCTGGCCCAGATCGCCTGCCTTGGCGCGACCCTGTCCTACGCCTTCGCGGGGGTGTTCGGGCGGCGTTTCGCGCGCATGGGTGTCTCGCCGGTGCAGACGGCGGCCGGCCAGGTCACCGCCTCGGCGTTGATCCTGCTACCTCTGTCGATGATGGTCGACCGGCCCTGGACGCTGGCCATGCCGGGCATGGAAGCAATGGCCTCGGTCGTAGCACTTGCGCTGCTATCGACGGCGGTTGCCTATATCCTGTTCTTTCGCCTGTTGGCCAGCGCGGGCGCGACCAACATCATGCTGGTCACCTTCCTGGTCCCGGTCAGCGCCATCCTGCTGGGCGTCACGATCCTGGGCGAGCGCCTTGAACCGGAACATTTCGCCGGCATGGCCCTGATCGGCCTCGGCCTCGCCGCTATCGACGGCCGTCCGGCGCGGATGCTGGCCCGCCGGATCACCGCCCGATCTGGCTGAGGATCGTCCTGTCTGGGCACCTGTTTAATCCGTCTCGCGCCGCACCGTGCCTTGCGCGGGTTTGGCGCCGCCGGGCAGCACCACGAAGCGGCGGCGGGTGACGGCCCTGCCGGGGGTTGCGGCGTAGACCTGCTTGGTCGCCTCCACCAGCAGCACGCCGCCGAAGGCCTGGAACACCGCGCCGCCGATGCGCTCCAACGCGGGGGCGGCCTTGACCACCAGGCGGCGGTTGATCGGCGGCAGGTGCAGCGCACGCCGCGTTTCGCCGGGAGTGAACATGGAATCGCGCAGCAGGCCGCGGATCTGGCCGTTGCTGTAGGGATACCCATGGCCAAAGGGCGTACGCTCGCTACGCGCCCAGACGCTGGCGCGGTTGGGCGCCACGATCAGCATCCGGCCGTTGCCCTTGAGCACGCGCCAAGCCTCGCGCATCATGGCGCGCAGCTGTTCGCTGGATTCCACGGCATGGACCATCAACAGCCGATCGATGCAGAGATCCGGCAGCGGCAGTTCCGACTCATAGGCCAGCGCCACCTGCCCCGGCCCGCCATTCGGCCAGGGGATGACGCCCTGTGCCGCGGGGGCAATGGCGAGCACGCGTTCCGCCTCGTTGCGGAAGGACGTGAGGTACGGCGTCGCATGGCCCAGCCCGAGCACCGCCATGCCCCGCACATCCGGCCAGATCGCCCTTACGTGGCGGCGGATCGTGCGTCGCGCCACCTGGCCCAGCGGCGAGCGGTAGAACTCGTCGAGATCGATGACATCGGTGAACATGGCGACGAGTGTAACAGAATCGGCAAAAAAACAGAATGTTGCGCTGTTCCGGCTTGCCGGGCTTGCCGCCCCGCCGGCCCGGCGTGTAATCTCCGGCCCGCCGGGCAAGAGAGAGTTTATTCACGAGGAGACCGAGGATATGGCCGCACTGGAGATCCATCAGATTCCCGTCTGGGACGACAATTACGTCTATCTGGCGCATGACGCCGCGAGCGCGTCGACGGCCGTTATCGATCCGGCGGAGGCCGAGACGGTGCTGAAAGCGGCCGAGGCCAGGGGGTGGAATATCACCCATATCCTGAATACCCACCATCATCCCGACCATGTGGGCGGCAATCTGGAGATCAAGCAGGCGACCGGCTGCACCATCGTCGGCGCGCGATCCGACGCGGGCCGCATTCCGGGCATAGACGTACAGGTCGGCGAGGGCGATACGTACGAGATGGGTTCGGCGACAGCCAAAGTGTTCGACGTGCCCGGCCATACCAGCGGGCATATCGCCTACTGGTTCGAGGAGTCGGATGCGCTGTTCTGCGGCGACACGCTGTTCGCGCTGGGCTGCGGACGGCTGTTCGAGGGCACGGCGGAACAGATGTGGCGCTCGCTGGACAAGTTCCGCGCCCTGCCCGGCACGACACGCGTCTACTGCGCCCATGAATATACCCAGGCCAATGCCCGCTTCGCGGTGACGGTGGACCCGGAAAACGCGACGCTGGCCGTGCGCGTCGGGGAGATCGACCGCCTGCGTGCCGAGGGCAGGCCAACAGTGCCTTCGACCATCGCCGAGGAACTGGCCACCAACCCCTTCATGCGCGCCGATGACGACGGCATCGCGGCCACCGTGGGGCTGGCGGGCGCCGACCCGGTTGCCATTTTTGCCGAGGTGCGCGGGCGCAAGGACCGGTTCTGACAACGACAACCAACCGGCCGACGGCATAAGGAATTACACGAAATGAAACTGCGCTTCTCGCCGACCTCGCCCTTCGTGCGCAAGGTCACGGTCACGCTGCATGAAACCGGCCAGGCCGACGGGGTCGAACTGATCACCACCAACGTCTGGGACCCGGCGACCGATATCGCCAGGGACAACCCGGTCGGCAAGGTGCCGGCGCTGGTCGCCGACGACGGCACGGTCTATGTGGAATCGGACATGATCTGCGCCTACCTGGACAGCCTGCATGACAGGCCGAAGCTGATTCCGGCGGAAGGGCCGGCGCGCTGGCGCGTATTGCGGCTTCAGGCGCTGGCGGACGGTATCCTGGATTCGGCGGTGGACCGGGTCAAGGAAACCCGCCGGCCGGAAGACAAACAGTGGGATGGCATGCACCAACGCCGCCGGGTCGGGACCGGGCGCACACTGGACCTGCTGGAGTCCGAGGCCGGCGCGCTGGGCGGCGGAGCCGATGCGGGGACGATCGCGCTGGGTTGCGCGCTGGGTTACCTGGATCTGCGTTTCCCGGACGAGGCCTGGCGCGGCGGACGGCCAAAGCTCGCCGCCTGGTACGAGACATTTTCCGCGCGCCCCTCGATGCGGGTGAGCGAACCGCGACAGCCTTGACGACGCCCATTATCGCGTTGCGCACGCTGGCCCTCGGCGCGGCGGGGGGCTGGCTGTTTTCGATTGTCGGGTTGCCGCTGCCCTGGTTGACCGGGCCGATCGCGGTTACGGCCGCGCTGGCGATCACCGGTGTTTCCATCGACATCCCCGACTGGTTCCGGCCGGTTATTTTCGTCATGCTGGGGCTTACCATCGGTAGCCAGGTGGACCAGCAGACGGCGGCCGACCTGGCGCGCTGGCCGCTAAGCCTGGGGCTCCTCGTCCTCTATGTGCCGGCGGCGATCGCCACCATGTACGCCTATTTCCGGCTTGTCGCACGAGCCGATCCCAATACAGCGCTGGTCAGCTCTTCGCCTGGGTCGCTAAGCTATGTGCTGGCCTATGCCGCCGACAGCGGCGCCGACATGCGCAAGGTCGTGGTTACCCAGTCGGTGCGGCTGGGGATTCTGGTACTGCTGCTACCCATGGCGTTGACACAGGCAGCACCGCCGCCGGGGCCGGCAGTCGTCGCGTTCTTCACGCCCTTCGACCAGATCTGGCTGGTCGCGGCGGCGGCGGCCAGTGGCGCGCTGGCGGCCTGGAAGCTGAGCATTCCCGCGGCATCCATGCTGGGCGCGCTGGCGGTCAGCGCCACGTTGCACGCCAGCGGGCTGAACACGGCCCAGCTACCCGACACCGCCATCATGGCGACCCAGGTGGCACTGGGCTGCATGATCGGCGGACGCCTGCAGGGGGCGGACCGTAAGGAATTGGCGCGGGTATCGGTCACCGGGCTTGGCGCGGTTCTGGTGGGAATCGCCCTGTCGGCCCTGTTCGCGCTTGCGGTCGACCGGCTGCTCGGCATCGAATTCGCCCAGGCCCTGCTGGCCTTCGCGCCCGGCGGCATCGAGGCGATGGCCCTGATGGCGATCAGCCTGGACCTCGACCCGGCCTATGTCGGCGCCCACCATATCGCCAGGATCCTGATGATGCCGCTCATGATCCCGCTGACCGCAAGATGGCTGATCCCGCGCCCCGACCGGCCACCGCCAAAGCATGCTGACCTGGATCAATGACACCTTGGTATTTTCCGCTTATACGTTTGGCTAGTTCCGGGCGGTGGCAAGAAAATGCGGACGTCGCTGAAAAAGCAGTACGCGGAGGCCCTTGTTGACAGCGGGCTGGTTGATAGCCTTCCCGATTTCCTGGCGCTCGACCCCCTGCCCGGCCGCTTTTCGGAAGGCGAGCATATATGCCG
>DAOVHN010000023.1 GCA_030671915.1 Pseudomonadota bacterium | reverse complement strand
TTAGATATGTTTTCCCGGCTCTTCTCTGCGAACCTCTGCGGATCTCTGCGTCCTCTGCGGTTAATTTTTTCATCGCCAATCGCAAGACCATCCCTCGAAGGGAAAGGCGAGTTCACACCAGAAATAAACCAACCATGACAGTTCACTTCATCGGCGCGGGGCCGGGGGCTCCGGATCTTATTACCGTTCGGGGGCTGAAGATTATTCGGCGTTCCCCCGTCGTGCTTTATGCCGGGTCGCTGGTGCCGGCGGAGGTGGTGGCCGAGGCGCCCGAAGGGGCGCGGGTGGTCGATACCGCGCCGATGCATCTGGACGAGATCATCGCCGAGATGAAGACCGCCCACGAACAGGGCCATGACGTCGCGCGGGTCCATTCCGGCGACCCGTCGCTCTATGGCGCGATGGCCGAGCAGATGCGCCGGCTGGACGCGCTGGAGATCGCTTACGACGTGACGCCCGGCGTGCCCGCCTTCGCCGCAGCGGCGGCCGCCCTGGCGACGGAACTGACCCTGCCGGAAATCAGCCAGACCGTGATTCTGACCCGCACGGCCGTTCGTTCGTCGTCGATGCCCGAGGGCGAGGATCTGGCAACGCTGGGCCGCAGTGGCGCGACCCTGGCGGTTCACCTGTCGGTCAACAATCTCGCCCGCGTGGTGCGGGAATTGTCGCCGCACTATGGCGCGGATTGCCCGGTCGTCGTGGCCTATCGCGTGACCTGGCCCGACCAGCAATTTATCCGCGGAACGCTGTCCGACATCCGCGAAAAGGTAAAGGCATCCGGTATCACCCGCACCGCCCTGATCCTGGTCGGCCGCGTGCTCGGCGAAGCCGATTTCGACGAAAGCCGCCTATACGCCCCCGACCACCACCATGTGCTGAGGCCGCGCAAGGGGTAGGATGTTGTCGCTCAGTAGCGCCAACTCTCTTTCAATCCCGCGCGCCGGCCTGTTCCAGGGCCAGTTCGATGCGGCGATCGCGGCCGCCGCGGGCCCAGCCAAGGGCGCCACGGCCGGTGTAGTCCTGGATATCGACATCGGCGCCCGCGCGGATCAGTAGCTGGACGACCTCGTAATGGCTTTTCGAGGCCGCCAGCATCAGGGGTGTCAGGCCCTGGCGATTCTGGTGGTTCAGGTCACTACCGCCGCCAACCAACATGTCGGCGATGTCGTATTCGCCCTGCGACGCGGCCCAGTTCAGCGCCGAATTACCCAGCTTGTCGGCGACATCGGTGCGCGCGCCCCCGTCCAGCAGCATGCCGACGATGTCGATCTGGCCGGCGATCGCGCCGGCGACCAGCGCCGTGCGGCCCCTGCTGTCCTGCCTGTCGAGATGGGTGCGCTGCTGGATCAGTTCCTTCATCCGGTCGATATTGCCCTCGCTGGCGACCACGGTGATTTCCGGCTCCTGGAACAGCGTCGTCTGCGCCCCGGCGAGGGATGGGACGACGGTGGCCAGAAAGGCAGCGGCAGCAATTACTCCCAGGCGCTTCATCAAACCAGATTTCGGGCTAACCACTGCAAGATCTCCTTCAAATTCGTACATTGTTCCCCCGGTTCGGGCGCGGGGCGTTCCAGCATGATAACCGGAATGCCGCGTCGGCGCGCCGCGGTAATTTTTCCCACCGTCGCGTCGCCGCCGCTGTTGCGGCTGACCAGCAGGTCGATATCGTGTTCCTCCATCAGGCGCAACTCGTCATCGGCGTCGAACGGGCCGCGTCCGACCACCACCAGACCCGATCCGGGTTGAGTGGAATCGCCTTCGGCGATCCGCCAACCCGGTGAATCGGCTCTGGCTTCAATATGTCGAGCGGATTCACGCGATTGATCGTGAGCGCGATCAATCCCGACCCGCTCGAAACCGGGCGCCGCGGTATGGGGCTCCGGCGTCTCCGCCACCCGCGACATCAGCCATACGCCCTTTACATCGGCGAATTGCCGCAGCTGGCCCGATCCCAGCGCCAGGAAGGCGCGCTTGCCCACGCTCGGCAGCAGTTCGGCGGCCTCAGCCGCGTCGGCCACGGGAATCCAGTCGTCACCGGGCTGCGCCGTCCAGGGCGGCCGCCACAAGATGATCCTATCGACGCCCAATGTCTCGCAGGCGGCCCGGGCATTGGCGGATATCCGCACGGCATAGGGATGTGTCGCATCGACCACCATATCGATGTCCTCCTCGCGCAGCCAGCGCGCCAGCCCCTCCGCCCCGCCGAACCCGCCGGTCCGCACCATGCCGGGCAAGGATCGGGGCTCGTTTGTCCGCCCGGCCAGCGAGCTGATGATTTCCAGCCCGGTCTCGAAGCGCTCGCCGCCGGCCTCATGCAGCGCCGCGGCCTCGCCGGTGCCGCCCAGGATCAGCAGTCGTTTCACGACCCCGCCTTGCCGACGATTTGCCCCGCCCGGTCGACCACCAGCACATCCAGGTCGACGCCGCCGGCCAGCATCGCCAGCGCGACTTCGCGCGCCCGGCGCGCTACCAGGTGGCCAAGCGGTAATTCGCCCGCTAATTCCAGTACTTGCGCCGCGGTATTTGCTCCGCGCGCCGCTTGCGCCGTCTGTTCCGTCGCCCCGAGTTCCTTCAGCCATGCCGCCAGTTTGCCGAAATCAACCTGACTGCGCGATGAATGGAGATCCATGTGGCCCTGCGCCAGTTTCACCATCTTGGCGAAGCCGCCGGCGACGGTGACCCGCGGCACCGGATGGTCGCGCAGATATTTCAGCATGCCGCCCGCGAAATCCCCCATGTCGATCAGCGCTTCCAGGGGCAGGCTGTAATGGGCGGCCACCGCGGCTTCCGAGGTCTTGCCGGTGGCGCCCGCCACATGGGCGATGCCGTTGGCTCGCGCCACGTCGATGCCTGACCGGATCGACTGGATCCAGGCGCTGCAGGAATAGGGCACGACGATCCCCGTGGTTCCCAGGATCGATAGCCCGCCGACAATACCGAGACGCGGATTCCAGGTCTTCGCCGCCAGCTCCTCGCCACCGGGGATGGCGACGGTGATCTCGATATCGGCGGCCGCGCCATGGGCCGCCGCGACGGCCTCGATGACCTCGCGCATCATAGCCCGGGGCGCCGGGTTGATCGCCGGCTCGCCCGACGGGATCGGCAGGCCCGCCAAGGTGGCCGTCCCGACCCCTTCGCCCGCTCGAAAGGTAACGCCGCCGCCCGTCTCGCCGTGCCGCACCGTGGCCAGCACCAGCGCGCCATGGGTCACGTCCGGATCGTCGCCCGCGTCCTTGACGATGCCGGCGGTCGCGAAGCCGTTGCCCAGCTCCGTGCGGGCCAGCGCGAAGGAGGGTTGCTCGCCGCGCGGCAACGTGATCGTCACGGGATCGGGGAATTCGCCGGTCAGCAGGGCCTCGAAGGCAGCATGCGCCGCCGCCGTGGCGCAGGCGCCCGTCGTCCAGCCGCGGCGCAGTTCTCCCTCGGGTTTCCTCGACATGAGCCGCAGTCTAAACCCGCGCCAGCCGACAGGCCAGTGGGCTCTCAAGGCCATCCCATGGGTACCGTCCGTCTGATTCACACCACTAGGCAATGCTGCACGGGGCGTGTAAAAGCGCCCCATGCACAGCGCTTTCGCCTTCCTGCCCTATGGCGACGTCAGCGGGCTCGCCCTGCTGGCGGCGATGCTGCTGGCCGGGCTGGTCGGTGGCGCCACCCATTGCGTCGGCATGTGCGGGCCCTTCGTGCTGGCCCAGACCACGGCGCGTCTGGAATCCGTTCCGGCCTCGCAAATGAATGAATTCCACCGCCTCGCCGGCGCCGCGCTGGTGCCCTATCATCTGGGCCGGGCCACGACTTACATAACGCTGGGCGCGATGGCCGGAGCCGTGGGTCAGACCGTCCGCTCGATCCCCGGACTGGACTGGATCGCCGCGGGCTGGCTGATATTTGCCGCCATGATGTTCCTGGCCTATGCGGTTTTCGGTAGCGGGTTGTTCCGCGCTACGGCGGCGAAAGAGAGCCGCTGGGGCCGGGTGCTGGGCGATCTCACCCGGCCGATGTTCGCCCGGCCCACGGGGATGCGCGGCTATGCGCTGGGCATGATGCTGGGTTTTCTGCCCTGCGGTCTTCTGTATGCGGCACTGGCGGTGGCGGCGGGCGCCGGCGGCGCGGCCGGCGGTGCGGCGGCGATGGCCGCCTTCGTGGCCGGCACCGTGCCCGGCCTGGTGGTCACAGGCTTCGCGGGCCATCTCGCGGCGGGGCGCTGGCGGCGTCTGGCCACAGTGGCCGCGCCGGTGCTGATGTCCGTGAACGCCTTCATGCTGGCCTGGGTGGCCTGGCGATTGGTATGAGGCCATGACGGCGCCCGGCATCATTATCTCTGCCCCGGCCAGCGGCCAGGGCAAGACAATCGTGACCCTGGCGATCATCCGCGCCCTGACGAATTACGGCCTGACGGTCGCCGCGGCCAAGGCCGGGCCGGACTATATCGACCCCGCATTCCATGCCGCGGCCGGCGGCAACCCCTGCTTTAACATCGATCCCTGGGCGATGCGCCTCGAAACCTTCGTCGGCGCCACCGTGCGGCTGGGAGAGGAGTCGTCGATGATCGTCTGCGAAGGGGCCATGGGCCTGTTCGACGGGGCGGCGGACGGACGCGGGTCCACGGCGGATATATCCGCGACTACGGGCTGGCCCGTTGTGCTGGTCGTCGATGTGCGCGGGCAGGGCGCTTCGGTGGCGGCGCTTCTGCGGGGATTTGCCGGCCATCGGCGCGACCTGGCGCTTGCCGGGGTGATCCTGAACCGTGTCGGCAGCGCCCGGCATGCCGATATATTGACCGGCGCCATCCGCGATTCGGGGCTGGACCTGCCGGTGCTGGGCTGCCTGCCCCGTGACACGGCGCTGGAACTGCCGGATCGGCATCTCGGCCTGGTTCAGGCCTCGGAACATCCGGCGCTTGACGATTTTCTGGAGGGCGCTGCGGAGATCGTGAGGAAGTCGATCGACCTCAAGGCCCTCCGCAAAATTGCCCGGCGGGCGCCGGCGGGACGCGCCGAATTGGCGCCATTGGCCCCCATCGGCCAGCGCACCGCCATCGCGCGCGACGAGGCGTTCGCATTCAGTTACGCATCGGTGCTGGAAGGCTGGCGCGCCGCCGGGGCCGAACTTTCCTTCTTCTCGCCACTGGCGGACGAGGCTCCGGCCGGCGCTGCCGACGCCGTTTATCTTCCCGGCGGTTATCCGGAACTGCAGGCGGGGCGTCTCGCCAACAACGGGCGGTTCCTGGCGGGCCTGCGCGACGCGGCGGCGCGGGATGCCGCCGTCTATGGCGAGTGCGGCGGCTACATGGTGCTGGGCCGGGGGCTGACCGATGCTGATGGGGTGCGCCACGCCATGGCGGGACTGCTGCCGCTTGAAACCTCCTTTGCCGAGCGCAAGCTGCATCTGGGCTACCGTGCCGTAACGGCGACCGGCGATTCGCCGCTGGGCGCCAAGGGCCTGTGTTATACGGGGCACGAGTTCCATTACGCGACCGTCGTGGAAGAGGGGCCGGCGGAACCTCTCTTTACCGTTGCCGACGCCAGGGGCACGGATCTCGGCCATGCAGGGCTTTCGGTGGGCCGCGTTACCGGCTCCTTCATTCATCTCATCGACCGCGCGCCATGAGCGAAAAACAACCCTTCTGGAAGACCACCGCGCTGGAGGATATGACGCAGCAGCAGTGGGAATCGCTCTGCGACGGCTGCGGGCTCTGCTGTCTCAACAAGCTGGAAGACGAGGACACCGGCGAGGTCCATTACACTCGCGCGGCCTGCAAATATCTCGATATCGGTGCCTGCCGCTGCAAGGATTACGAAAACCGCACTGACAATGTCGCCGACTGCGTGGACCTGACGCCGTCGCGCATGCGCCGCCTGCACTGGCTGCCGGAAACCTGCGCCTACCGTCTGGTCGCCGAGGAACGCGACCTTGCCTGGTGGCACCCCCTGGTCTCCGGCGACCCGGAATCGGTACATCAGGCCGGCGTCTCGGTACGCGGCCGTGTCGTCTCGGAAGAAGGCGTCGAGGATCTCGAGGACTACCTCATCCAGTGGGCGAAGCCGGGCGGCCCGATCCACCGCCGCCCGAGGAAACGTTACGCCGAGGATTGACCCGGGCGTTTCCCGGTCGCTCGGTGCTCCTCACGCCGAAGGTTGACCTCCGCCGTTACGCCGAAGATTGACCAGCGCCAGGCCGGTGAAGATCAAGCACGCCGCGCCCCAGACCCAGGGGCTGTGACTCTCGCCGAACAGCACGACGCCCCAGGCGATCCCGGTCAGGGTCACGATATAGCCGGTGAAACTCATGAACACCGGGCCGGCCAGGCGCAACACCTCGAAGAAGATCAGGTACGCGACGCTGGATACCGCGATCTGGCCCAGCATGCCGATTTCCGCCTCGCCCACCGGCAGGCTGGGCAGATAGAGCACGTCCATCGCGAAAACCACGGGTGTCAGCAGCGTTGCGGCGGCCAGCAGCATGCCGGCGGCCAGCGGCAGCGATTTGGCATCCGGCGGCCGCAGTCGCGCCGCCAGCACGTTGGTCGTGGCGTATAGCGCCGGGGTCGCCAGCGCCAGCAGGAACCAGGGCGCGGCCGCCGGGTCGGGCAGGCTGGCCTTCGGCAGGACGATCAGCGCCACCCCGGCCAACCCGCACAGCACCCCGGCGAATCGCAACGGCGTGAACCGCTCCATTTTCAGTCCGATGGCGATTCCGTAAGTTATCAGCGGCACGAAGGGGATGGTCAGCACCATCACGCCGGTCGGCAGATGGGCGATCGCCGCAACCAGGTTGACGTTCGGCAGCGCGATCCCCGTCAGGCCGATGGTGAAATAATACCGCAGCCATTCCCGCCCCAGCGGAATACGCATGCGCCGCAACCGGCAGATCGCCGCCACGATCAATCCCGCCGCCAGCCCCTGCCAGAAGGTATAGGCGACCGCATGAACCCCGCCATTGGCGGCCATCTTGGAAAACGAAAAAGACAGCCCCCACATGCTGCCCAGCAACAGAATCATCCCCAGCGGCAAGGCAAGCGACACCTGCCCGGCGGCCAGCGGCGTGATCTGTTGCGGTTGCGAGTCCATTGCAGTGACATAGGCCAAAGCGGGCGGGAGCGCCAGAGATGGGGGGGTGGCGCCACCGATCCAGCGGCGCACCATTAAAGAGCAAAATCTACTCATAAATCCCTCAACGATTGCTTAATTCCCGAAATGCTAGTATTTTCGACTTTCTATAATCTTTTATGGATTCCCTGCGCCTCGATATCTGGCACGGGCAGGAGGGCAAGGAGATGGCCAAGAATATCGTCGTGTTTTCCGACGGCACTGGACAGGATGGCGGCAAGGGTCCAGATTCCAACGTCTACAAGCTTTTCAAAATGGCTCAGAACCGCTCCGCCGAACAGGTGCTGTTCTACGACCGTGGCCTTGGCACGGGATGGCGGAAAATATCGGGCAACGCCGCGGGCAGGGGCATCTCGAAGAACATTCTCGAATGCTATGAGTTTATTTTCGATAACTACAGTGTAGACGACCGGATTTATCTCTTTGGATTTAGCCGGGGGGCGACAACGGTCAGAAGTCTATCCGGCTTCATCCATCTCTTCGGAATACTTCCCAAATCGCGACCGGAACTCATCAAAGAAGCCTATAAAATATATAAGATCGGCAACAAGCAAAAACGCGAAGCCGCTGCCAAGGATTTCGTCGAACGGCATCACACCATGTGGTGCAAGATCAAGTTCCTGGGCGTTTGGGATACTGTCGCGGCGCTGGGCCTGCCGATAAAAAGCCTGGACGTCATTATCGACAAGATTCCTTTGCTGAAACACAACTTCCACGATCTGGATCTCAGCAAGTCGATCGAGAATGCCTGCCACGCTCTGGCGATCGATGACGAGCGCTTGACCTTCCACCCCACCCTATGGAACCCGAATGTCGAAGATTACCAGACCATGAAGCAGGTCTGGTTCTGCGGCATGCACTCGGATGTGGGCGGGGGGTATCCGGCGCAAGGTCTGTCGGACATTGCGCTCGAGTGGATGATCGACAACGCGACCGAGCACGGCCTGAAGGTTTACGGTGGGCAAGATGTCGCCACCGACGGCCAGCCCGATGGGGAAATGCATAATTCCCGTGGCACTTGGCTAACTGGTCTCTACCGTAAAGGAACCAGATCCTGGCCTCGGGACACCCATGGCGAGCCGTGCATACATGAGAGCGTGACGAAACGCACCCTTAACCGCGATAACACTGATGCGCCACTTTACGGGCCATGGATACTCAATGAGCCTTACAAGTGTATGATTGAGCCCAAACAGCCGACTGCGCAACCCACGAACCCGCCTGTTACACTTGGTGGATAGCCCGTCCTGGCCGAGTAGTAAAAACGGGCGGTACGCGCTTTTCGAGCGCCTGGGCTTTCCCGATCCTTGTGAAGGCGGCCAGAGATTTGCCGGCTGCATAGAAGAACCAGAGTAACGCCGCCAAGAGATTGCTATCGCCGGCTGGCGCGCTAGGCGCTCACCTCGTCTGAAACCCGCGGAAAACCCTGGCGCATGGGCTCGAACCCGGGGATTAGGCATCAGGTACCGGGAATCGGGCCCAAATACCGACGATTGATTCCCGATCCCTGACCTCTGACATCTGATCCTCCTTGCCGCCCCGCCGTCGGGGGGCTATCAGGGTGGCATGGTGGATTCCCGGACGATCGAGCTTGGCGGGCGCGAGGTGGCGCTGGTGGTGCGGCGCAGTGCGCGGGCGCGGCGGCTGGCTTTGCGCATTCCCGGCCATGACGATTCGGTGGAGCTGGTGCTGCCGCCCCGCGCGGCCGAATCGGACGGGTTGGCTTTCCTGCGCTCACGCGCCGGCTGGGTGATCGAGCGGCTGGAGCGGCTGGCGCCGCGCGTTGCCTTCGCCGACGGCGCGGCGCTGCCGCTGGGTGGCGAGTCGCATGTGCTGCGCCATCTGGGCGGGCGCGGCGCACCGGTGCGCGTAGAGGGCAACGAGATCCTGGTCGCCGGGCGGCCGGACCATATGGCGCGGCGGGTAGGCGACTGGCTGCGCGCCGAGGCCCGGCTGCGCATTACGCCGGCCACCCACCGCATGGCGGCGGAGATCGACCGCGAGGTCACGCGCATCACCATCCGCGACCAGAAGAGCCGCTGGGGCAGTTGTGCGCGGGGCGGGCGGCTGTCCTTCAACTGGCGGCTGGTGCTGGCCCCCGCATGGGTGCTGGACTACGTGGTCGCGCATGAGGTCGCCCATATCGCCGAGCCGAACCATTCGCCGGCTTTCTGGG
This sequence comes from Pseudomonadota bacterium, assembly GCA_030671915.1. Taxonomy (GTDB): domain Bacteria; phylum Pseudomonadota; class Alphaproteobacteria; order UBA8366; family JADFVY01; genus JADFVY01. The sequence goes on along the minus strand of DAOVHN010000023.1, from coordinate 2,341 downwards.
CCGTGGTTGCCCGTCTGAACCCTGATGCCAAGGCCGGCCGCGCCTGGTTACGCCAGCAGGGCATGGATTTGCACCGGTATGGTTGATGGATAGGCCGGGCAGCCGCGCCCTGATTACCCAGCTCACCGCGCTGGTTGCGCTGGGGCCGGTGTCGGTCTCGCTCTATGTGCCCTCGATGCCGGCGCTGGCGGCCGAGTTCCAGGTCACGCCGGGGCTGGTGCAGCAGAGCTTCACGATCTTCGTTGTCGGCTTTGCCGTGGCGCAGTTGGTCTACGGGCCGATGTCGGACCGGTTCGGGCGGCGGCCGGTGCTGGTCGGCGGGCTGATGTTGTATATCGCGGCCAGCCTGGCTTGTGCACTATCCGCAAGCATCGACGAGTTCCTGGCCGCGCGTCTTGCCCAGGGGCTGGGCGCCTGCGTCGGACCGGTGGTGGTGCGGGCTATCGTGCGCGACCGGTTCGAGCGCGCCGACGCGGTGCGCGCCTTCGCCTTCATCGGCACCGCGATCGCGGTTGCCCCTGCCGTGGGGCCGCTGATCGGCGGGTTTCTGGAGGTCTGGTTCGGCTGGCGGTCCGCCTTCCTGTTCCTGGTCGGCTATGGCGTCCTGATGACCGGGCTGGTGCTCTTCCGGCTGGAAGAGACAGTCCCCGAACGCGACCCCGGCGCGACCGACCCCGCGCGGCTGATCCGCAACTATGCCGGCCTGCTGTCCAACGCGCGCTATCTGGGGTATCTGGCGCCGGTTACCTTCTGTTTCGGCGGGCTGTTTGCCTACAACGCCACCGCGCCCTTTTTGATTATCGACCGGCTGGGCCTGTCGCCGGACCGGTTCGGCATGCTGGCGATCTTCACGGTCAGCACCTACGCCACCGGATCCTGGCTGGCCGGGCGGTTGGAGGGGCGGCTCAGCACCCGGCGCACGATAACCACGGGCCTTGCCGCGGCCGGGTTGGCGACGGCGTCGATGCTGCTGCTGGCGGGCGAGCTGTCGCTGGCGCGGGTGATCGGCCCGATGATGCTGTTCGTCTTCGGCTTCGGGCTGTTGATCCCGGCCTGTACCGCCGCCGCGCTGCAGCCCTTCCCGCGCATCGCCGGCAGCGCCTCGGCCATGATGGGTTTCCTGCAGATGGGCGTCGGCGCCGTCGGCAGCCTGATCCTGTCGAAAATATATGACGGCACGGCGGCATCGCTGGGCCTGGTCATGGCGATGATGGCGGCGCTGGGGGCGGCCGGATTCCTGCTGCTGGCGGCGGGCCGGGCGGCCGAAGACGCCGCCGCCGGCGAGGGTTGATTGCGCGATGCTGAATCCGCGGGCGCCGATCGTTTCCGTGTTGCTGACGCTGGCCGTGGCGCTGGGGCCGATGTCGACGGATTTCTACCTGCCGTCGCTGCCCTCGCTGGTCGACTATTTCGCGACCGACGTGGCGTCGGTACAGCTGACCCTCAGCGTCTTCCTGGCCGGGTTCGCGGTCGGGCAGCTGTTCTACGGCCCGCTGTCGGATCGCTTCGGACGCCGGCCGGTGATGTTGGCCGGCGTCGCGATCTTCACCCTGGCCTCCGTCGCCTGCATGCTGGCAACCAGCATCGAGATGCTGATCGCCGCGCGCCTGGTGCAGGCCATCGGCGCCTGTGCCGGACCGGTGCTGGCCCGCGCCGTGGTGCGCGATGTTTATGGGCGCGAGGGCGCGGCGCGCATGCTGGCCCTGATCGGCGCGGCGATGGCGCTGGCGCCGTTGATCGGCCCCATCGTCGCCGGCTACCTGACGGTCTGGTTCGGCTGGCAGTCGAATTTCCTGGTGCTGACGCTTTACGGCGCGGTGATCCTGTTCGGCATTCTGACGGCGCTGGGCGAAACCAATGCTCATCGCGGCGAGGCCACCAGCCTGGGCCAGATGCTGCGGAACTACCGCGCCTTCCTGCACAGCCGCGCCTGGATAGGCTATGTGTTGTGCAACAGCGCCACCTACGCCGGGCTGTTCGCCTTCATCTCCGGCTCGTCCTTCGTGTTCATCAAGGTGCTGGGGCTGCCGCCGCACCTGTTCGGCGCTTGCTTCGCGGTCGCGGTGACCGGCTATATCGCGGGGACGATCTTTTCCGCGCGCACGGTAATGCGGCTGGGGATCGAGCGGATGGTGCTGAGCGGCGCGGCGATCTGCGCGGTCGCCGGCCTGGCGATGGCGGGGCTGGCGATAGCGGGGGTCGAGACGGTCTGGTCGGTGCTGGCCCCGATGATGCTTTTCTGCGTCGGCGTCGGCCTGGTGATGCCGAATTCCATGGCTGGCGCGATCGGCCCGTTCCCGACCATGGCGGGCGCGGCCTCGGTCCTGCTGGGCTTCATCCA
>DAOVHN010000542.1 GCA_030671915.1 Pseudomonadota bacterium | reverse complement strand
TCGCACCGTCAGCAGGATCGAGCGCAGGCCCCGCGAACGGGCGTCCTCGATCTTCGCCGCGACGGCGTCGGGCGTCAGCACCTTCTCCTGGAATATCTCGGTGATCACATCGCCCTGGCGCAGCCCGTTCTCGGCCGCCGCACTGTCGCCATCGACATTGGTGATGATTACGCCTTCCACGTCCTTGTCCAGACCCAGCTCCTCGGCGATCGCCGGCGTAATCGTCGACAGCGACAGGCCCAACTCGTCGAAGGAACGCTCCACCGCTTTGGCGGGCTCGTCGTCGGGCGCGTTGGCGGGCAAGTTAGCCTCGTCGAACTTCTCCAGCTCGCCCAGCGTTATATTCAGGGTGACCTCTTGCCCGGCGCGCCAGACCACTACCTTCACCGACTTGCCGACGGCCGTGTCGGCCACGATGCGCGGCAGCTTGCGCGACTCGTTGACATCGCGCCCGTCGAATTTGAGGATCACATCACCCTCTTTCATCTTGGCGGCTTGCGCCGGGCTGTTGTCCAGCACGCCGGCGACCAGCGCGCCGCGCGCATCCGTCAGCCCCAGGCTCTCCGCGATTTCGTCGGTTACCTGCTGGATCTGGACGCCCAGCCAGCCGCGCCGCGTCGTGCCGAACTTCCGCAGCTGTTCGATCACGCCGTCCGCCAGGTTGGACGGGATGGAGAAGCCGATACCAATGCTGCCGCCGCTCTGCGAATAGATCGCCGTATTGATGCCGATGACATTGCCGTTCATGTCGAACAGCGGGCCGCCTGAGTTGCCGCGGTTGATCGGCGCGTCGGTCTGGATGTAGTCGTCATAGGGTCCGGAGCGAATGTCGCGCTGGCGGGCCGAGACGATGCCGGCGGTAACCGTGCCGCCAAGCCCCAGCGGGTTGCCGATCGCGATCACCCAGTCGCCGACGCGCATATTGTCTGAATTGCCCCAGGAAACGAACGGGAACTTCCGGTCGGCCTGGATTTGCAGCAGCGCCAGGTCGGTCTTGGTGTCCCGGCCGACCAGTTCCGCATCGTAAGTGGTGTCGTCGAACAGGGTCACCGTGATCTTGTCGGCGCCTTCGATGACGTGGTTGTTGGTGACCACGAGGCCCTCGGCGGCGATGATGAAGCCGGAGCCAAGCGACTGCGCGCGGCGCGGGCGTTCTTCCTGTTCGCCGCGCTTGCGGTTGAACTGGTCGAAGAAATCGCGGAACGGCGATCCTTCCGGAAATTCGAATTCCAGCCCTTCCTCGCCGCCGCCTTCCATGATCTGGGTCGTCGAGACGTTGACCACCGCCGGCTGCAGCGTTTCCACGAGGTCGGCGAAACTGTCCGGGGCGCCACGGGCCTCGGCGTCGGCCGGAAGCCAGATCAGTGAGGCCGCGAGGGGAATCGCCAGCAGCCAGCCGAAGGATCGGGCCGTTCCGCCCTGGCGCAAATTTTCAAGCATACGCGTCACCGCAATATCTCCATCATGTCCATGTGATCCGCGCGGTGGGCGAATTGGCGCCCGCGGCGCGGCGAAACCGTCTTCAGCCGAATCTGGTATCCGGCCCGGCCGGTTTCAATACCGGTGATCCAACAGATATTATCCGTCAAATGCTTAACAATTTGTGGTCACAATATGGCGATGGCGCGAAATAATATGCGTCAACGGCGGATCAGCCAGACGATAATGACACCTGTCAGGGTCGCCGCCAGCCCGAACGAACGCAATGTCGAGGCCGGAATTTGCTGTATGGCGGCCATCGCCCGCTTGATCCCCTCGGGGAACAGCGCATAGGCCGCGCCTTCGATCACCAGCACGAGGGCGAGCGCGGTAAGGACAATTTCGCCGCCATTTTCCACGCCCGCCCCCCGATGCCGGTAGTTTCCTTATATGCTTACTTCGCCGTCTCCTGGCCGAAGAAGCGGAAGAAGTCGCTGTCCGGGGTCAGCACCATGGTGGTGGTGTTGCCGCTCAGGCTCTTCTTGTAGGCTTGCATCGACTTGTAGAAATCGAAGAATTCCGGGTCGCGCCCATAGGCGTCGGCCAGGATGGTGACACGCTCGCCCTCGCCCTCGCCGCGCGCGATTTCCGACTTGCGCTTGGCGTCGGCCACCAGCACCACCTTCTCGCGATCGGCCCGCGCCGTGATCTTCTGCGCTTCCTCCTTGCCCTCGGCGCGCAACTCGCGGGCCTCGCGCTCACGCTCGGCGCGCATGCGGCCGTAGACGTTCTGGCTGATCTCGACCGGCAGGTCGGTCCGGCCGATGCGGATGTCGACGATCCGCACGCCGAAACTCGGCGCCGCGAGGTCGATCTCGGTTCTGATCTGCTCCATGATGTCGTCGCGCTTGTCCGACAGCAGGTCGCTCAGCGAGTTGCGGGCGATGGTCTGCTGCAGCGAGGCGTTCACCAGCCGGCCGAAGCGGTCCTGGAAATTTCTCTCGGTCGTGACCGCCTGGAAGAACAACAGCGGATCCACGATCTTGTAGCGCATATAGGCATCGACATTGATGCGCTTCTTGTCGACCAGCGGCACCTGGACCTCCGGCGGGTCGAGGTCGAGGACCCGCGTGTCG
>DAOVHN010000600.1 GCA_030671915.1 Pseudomonadota bacterium | reverse complement strand
GGCCAGCGGCTGAGTGTCCTGCGCCCCCGCGCCGAAATCGATGGCCCCGACCCCGGCCTGCCCCTCGGCCGTCACGGCGGGACGCCATCCGGCGCGGGCTTCCGGCAATCCTTCGTCGGTCGCGCGAAGCTGCGCGCGCTGCGCCCGCAGGGTCGGGTTGGTCTCGTAAGCCGTCGCCAAGGCTTCGTTCAGGGTCTGGGCAACGGCGGGGGTAGCCGCCAGCGACAACATCATCCCCGCGCCGGCGAGTACGGCGAACAATCCGCGCGCCAACAATGCTGTTTTCACTTCAACCATATCAGAACTTGAACTCCGCGGGGTTCCGAAACTCCTTCAGAACCGGCGCATGGGCGTCGAATATCACCCGCCGCGAAAGGTGGCCGCCGTCCTTGCGGAACAGCGTCGCGCGGCCGATCCCGTTATCCATGACGATCGCCGCCAGCCGGCCGCCATCGGCCAGTTGGTCGAGAATACCCGCCGGCACGGCGTCGACCGCGCCTTCGATCAGGATGGCGTTGTAAGGCGCATGCTCGGCACAGCCGGCGCCAAGATCGCCTTCGACCGGCACGATGTTGTCGAGCGCCAGTTCGCCGAACAGCCCGGCCGCCTTGCCCTGCAATTCGGCGTCGCTTTCCAGCGCGAATACGGCGCCGGCCAGCCGGGCCATGACGGCCGCCGCGTAGCCCGTGCCGCTGGCGATATCCAGCACCGCGTCGCCAGGCGTCAGCGCCAATTCCTGCAGCAGGCGGGCCAGCACCATGGGCTCCAGCAGGCAGCGCTCCGCATTCAGCTGCAAATCCTCGTCAATATAGGCGACGGCGCGCAACGCATCGGGCAGAAACCGCTCCCTGGGCGCCTCGCCGATCGACGCTATCAGCGCCTCGTCGACAACCTTGTTAGTCCTGATTTGGCATTCGATCATGTTCCTGCGGGCTGTGCTGAAATCCATCGCCGCATGTCTCCTGTCGCGGGGTTGGGCCGGAACCGGCATTGGGACAGGGAATATCCCACACCCTGTATACGACGCTCCTTTCACTAAGACAACGCGCCGATGGTCGCGGATCGCCTTGACCGGAACCTTACGGCCACGTATATGACGGTCGCACCCACCCCGCGCGGTTGGCGGGCGTGCTCCGGGGTCCGGTGGCAGAGTGGTTATGCAGAGGCCTGCAAAGCCTTGCACGGCGGTTCGATTCCGCCCCGGACCTCCAACTTCATTAATTTTGCTCCGGCAAAAGCGCCGCAAGGCCGCAAGGAATGCTTTGCAATGCCAACCGGTTTTGCTATAACCGCGCCGCTCGGCCAGCGGCGCCATGAAAACATAAGGCGCATACGTCCGGCCGCTACCCTGATCCCCGGTAGCTCAGTTGGTAGAGCAGGTGGCTGTTAACCACCTTGTCGGCGGTTCGAGTCCGTCCCGGGGAGCCAATAAAATCAAGGGCCTGACGAGAACTCGCCAGGCCCTTGATGTATCTAGGTACCACATAGGTACCACTGCGACATCAATTACAGCTAAATCTCCCCTTCCCTATTTCGATGCTTCGCCACGGCCGGTCGCTATGCGTCGACACTCCCGCAGTGCAGGTTTCGCATGCCGCCCCCGAAACCGACATTATGCGGCAATGGGTCCCATCTGGCTGGATTCGATCGACAATTGGACGCCAGCGGTTGCCCGTCCGGGTGATTTCGAATACGAGGAACTGATCCAAAGATGTCCTCTGTGTTGCTGTGCTGGCGATGCCAAACTAGCTCAAGTTGAGCTGTTCCTCGATTCTGTCGACGGCGCATGGAAATGCTGCCGAACCGTTTGAGTTGGCAGCGTTCTGGTGGTTGCGGGGGCCCGCAAACAACGAGAATCATTGATTTTACCAGTGCGTTTGTAGGTTCAAATCCCGGGCCCGCTACCAGCGTTATTTGCAGATATCCGAGGGCTGGCTGCCGTGTGTTTTGTAGGTTCAAATTTCGGGCCCACAACCATCTTGGTTTGCTCCTCACCGCCAGAGCGGTGGCATCCTGATTTTTCAGGACCACCTCAGTTTCGTATAAGACCATTCGGCGGTGGGTAAAAAGGTTCGGTCCGCAAATCGCGAGGCGTTTGCGATCAGGGCGTTCGTGGGCACTCCCACAATGGCATCTGGACGAGATGTACGTCTTGATCAGCGGTCTCTGGGCGTAATCCGTATCACGAT
>DAOVHN010000628.1 GCA_030671915.1 Pseudomonadota bacterium | reverse complement strand
GGCGGGCCGCTATGGCCTGATTTGCGAATTGAAGAAAGCATCTCCGAGCAAGGGCCTCATTCGTCCGGACTTCGATCCGGTCCACCTCGCCCAAGCCTATGCCAAGGGCGGCGCGACCTGCCTATCGGTCCTGACCGACGAGGCCTATTTCCAGGGCGCCGACGAATACTTGCAGGCGGCGCGTGGCGCCGTCGCCCTGCCCTGCCTGCGCAAGGATTTCATGCTCGACCCCTATCAGGTTTACGAGTCCCGGGCGCTCGGCGCCGATTGTATCCTGCTGATCATGGCGGCGCTGGAGGATGGGCAGGCTGCCGAGCTTGAGACGCTGGCCCATGAACTAGGCATGGATGTGCTGGTCGAGGTGCATAACGCGCCCGAGATGGAACGGGCGCTGAAACTGAAATCCCGCCTGATCGGCGTCAACAACCGTAATCTCAAGACGCTGGAGGTCGATATAGCCACCACCGAGGCCCTGGCCCCCATGGTCCCGGCGGATCGCATGCTGGTCTGCGAGAGCGGCCTCTATACGCCAGAGGATCTGGCTCGCATGGCCAAGGCCGGCGCGCGCTGCTTCCTGATCGGCGAATCGCTGATGCGCCAGGACGACGTCGCGGCGGCCACGGCGGCGCTGCTGACCGATCCCGTGCCTGCCTGACCGAAACGCAAAGGACCCCGACATTGTCTGAATTCACCCATTTCGACGCCGAGGGCAAGGCCCTGATGGTCGATGTCTCCGACAAGGACATCACCGAGCGCACGGCCACGGCCACCGGCAGCGTCATCATGGAGCCGGAAACAATCGCCAAAATCTTGGAGGGCGGCTTCAAGAAGGGCGACGTGCTGTCTGTCGCGCGTCTGGCCGGCATCATGGGTGCCAAGCGCACGCCCGACCTGATCCCGCTCTGCCATCCCCTGGCGCTGACCTCGGTCAAGGTCGACCTCGCGGTTGACCAGGCCCGCAACGCCGTCGATATCACCGCCACCTGCAAACTCAAGGGCCGTACCGGCGTCGAGATGGAGGCGCTGACCGCCGTGTCGGTGGCGGCGCTGACGGTCTACGACATGTGCAAGGCGGTGGACCGCGGCATGCGCATCACCGAGGTCCGCCTGATGCACAAGGCCGGCGGAAAATCCGGCGAATACAGGGCCGATTGATGCTGTCCGTCGAACAAGCCCTTGAACGCATCCTTGGCGCCATGGCGCCACTACCGGCCGAGCAGATCAGCGTCGCCGGCGGGTTGGGCCGCGTCCTGGCAGAGGATATCGTCGCCCGGCGCACCCAGCCGCCGGCCACTATGTCGGCCATGGACGGCTATGCGGTGCGGGCCGAGGATGTGGCCGAGGTCCCGGTCACGCTGAAGATCGTCGGGCAGGCCCCCGCGGGCGGCGCCTGGCAGGGTAGGCTCGGCAAGGGCGAATCGGTGCGCATATTCACCGGTGGCCCGGTGCCCGACGGGGCCGACACGGTGATCATGCAGGAAAATACAGAGGCCGGCGACGGCACGGTAACGGTGCTGGAAAGCGCGCCGAAGGGCCGCTTCGTGCGCCCGGCGGGCCTTGATTTCAGCGAGGGCGACGTGCTGCTGCGCGCCGGGCGCCTGCTGACGGCGCGCGACGTCGCCCTGGCGGCGGCGATGAATACACCCTGGATCATGGTCCACCGCCGTCCACGCGTCGCCATTCTGGTGACCGGCGACGAGATCGTCATGCCGGGCGATCCCATCGGCCCGGACCAGATCGTCAGTTCCAACAGCCTCGGCATGTCGGCCATGGTCACGGTTTTCGGCGGCGAGCCCTATGTGCTGGGCATTGCGCCGGACGACGGCGAGGCGCTGGCCGCGATGGCGGCGGGGGCCAAGGGCGCGGATCTGCTGTTGACCAGCGGCGGCGCGTCGGTCGGCGACCATGATCTGGTGCAAAGCGTGCTGGGGGAGATCGGCTTCGAGCTGAGCTTCTGGAAAATCGCCATGCGGCCGGGAAAGCCGCTGATCTTCGGCCATGTCGGCGATACGCCGGTGCTCGGCCTGCCGGGCAATCCGGTATCGGCCCTGGTCTGCGCCATGCTCT
>DAOVHN010000500.1 GCA_030671915.1 Pseudomonadota bacterium | reverse complement strand
GGGAGCCCAGGCTGTACCAGGGATCCATGATGCAGTCATGGCCGAAGGCGACATTGACGCCCGCCGCCATCAGCTCCTTGGCCCGGGTCATGCCGCGCCGCTTCGGGTAGGTATCGTGGCGGGCCTGCAGGGTGATGTTGATCAGCGGGTTCGGCACCGCATGCAGCTCGGCCTCGGCGATCAGCGGGATCAGCTTGCTGACATAGTAATTGTCCATGGAATGCATAGAGCTCAAATGCGAGCCGGTGACGCGCCCTTCCAGCCCCAGCCGCTTCGTCTCCGCCGCCAATGTCTCCACATGACGCGACATGGGGTCGTCGCTCTCGTCGCAATGCATGTCTACCCGCAGGCCGCGCTCGGCGGCCAGTTCGCACAACGCGCTTACCGAGGCCGTGCCGTCGCTCATGGTCCGTTCGAAATGCGGGATGCCGCCAACCACATCGACGCCCATGTCGAGCGCGCGTTTCAGGTTATCAACAGCCGTCGGGCCGCGCAGATAACCGTCCTGCGGGAAGGCCACAAGTTGCAGGTCGATATACGGCTTGATCTCCTCGCGCACTTCCAGCAGCGCCGATACCGCCAGCAGGCGGTCGTCGCAGATATCCACATGGCTGCGAATCGCCAGCGTGCCCCGGGCGATCGACCATTGGCAAAGCTCCAGCGCCCGCTGCTTGATCGACTCCACGGTGAGATGGGGCTTCAGCTCGCCCCACAACGCAATGCCCTCAAGCAGGGTGCCGCTCTCGTTTAGCCGTGGCTGGCCGAGCGACAGGGTGGAATCCATATGGAAATGACTGTCGACGAAGGGCGGCGTGACAAGCCGCCCGGCGGCGTCGATCTCGCGCGCCGCCCCGGCCTTTATGGCGGGGGCGACCTCGGCGATCCGGCCATCCCTGACCGCGATATCCAGCCCCTTGCGGCCATCGGGCAGATTGGCGTTACGGACCAGCAGATCCAGCATTACCGTTCCTCCTTGCGGAAGGGCGTCAACAGCGCCGCCGGCGCGCGCGCATTGCGCGACACCAGCGCCATGCCGACAATGGTAAGCACGAAAGGCATCATCAGGAAGATCTGATAGGGCACATCGATGAGGCTGCTGGCCTGGAGGCGGAGTTGCAGCGCGTCGATCATGGCGAACAGCAGGGCCCCGCCGGCCGCGCGCCAGGGACTCCATTGCCCGAACACCACCAGCGCGATGCAGACCCAGCCGCGGCCCGAGATCACCCCGAAGGTGAAGGCGTTGAACTGGGCCATCGACAGGAAGGCGCCGGCGACCCCCATCAGGGCGCCCGACAGCATCAATGCCTGATAGCGCGTCGCCGCGACACTCACCCCGGCGCCGTCGGCCGCATGCGGATTTTCGCCCACGGTGCGCAGGTGCAGGCCCCAGGGGGTGCGGAACAGGATGAAGGCGGCCAGCGGCACCAGGATGAAGGCCATGTAGACCAGCGCATGATGATTGAACAGGAGCGGGCCGATCACGGGAATTTCCGACAGGAGCGGGATGGCGACAGGCTTGAAGGCCACGATATTGGGCGGCATCGACGGCTGGCCGAAGATCAGCCGGTACAGGAAGAAGGCCAGGCCGGAATTGAGCAACGTGACGCCGATGCCCGAGACATGCTGGCTCAGCCCCAGCGTGACCGTCAACAGCCCCATCAGCATGCCCGACAGGACTCCGGTCAGCATGGCCGCCGCAACGCCCAGCCACAGGCTGCCGCTGAAATACGCGGCGGAGAAACCGGCCATGGCCGACAGCAGCATGATGCCCTCGATCCCGAGATTCAGGACCCCGGCCCGTTCGGCGAACAGTTCGCCGATGGTGGCGAAGATCAGGGGCGTTGCGATGCGGATCATCGCCGCGAAGAAGCCGATCTGGAATATCTGGGCGAGGATTTCATCCATGGCGCGCGATCCGAAGCCGGTAAGTGGTGAACAGCAGCGCGACAAGCATCGTCAGCAACGCCGCGCCCTGGATGACTTCGGCCAGGAAGACCGGCACGCCGGTCGCGCGGGACATCGATTCCGCGCCGGTGACGATCACCGCGAAGAACAACGCCGCCGGTACCACGCCCAGCGGATTGAGGCGCGCCAGCATGGCGATGACGATGCCGGTATAGCCGTAACCCGGCGATATGCCCGACATGACCTGGAAATGCAGCCCGGCGACTTCCCCGACGCCCGCAAGCCCGGCCAGCGCACCGGACAGCATCGCCGTCATCAGAATCACAGCGCCGGTGCTAATCCCGGCATAGCGCGAAGCGACCGGGTTCTCGCCAACGGCGCGGATGGAAAAGCCCAGGCTGGTGCGCCGCATGATCCACCACACCGCGGGCGCCGCCAGCAGCGCCAGCACCACGCCGAGATGCAGCCTGGTTCGCTCCAGCAGAATCGGGAATTCCGCATCCATGCGGATGTCGGGCGAATCCGGATAGCCGCTGAGCGGGTCTTTCCACGGCCCGTCGAGCAGCGCCGTCATCGCGTAGAAAATCACGAAGTTGAGCAGCAGGCTGGTGACCACGTCGTCGACCTTGTAGCGGGTCTTCAGCACTGCCGGAACGCAGGCCCACAGGCCGCCGGCCAGGGCGCCGGCCATGATCATCAGCGGCGCCATGCTCCAGGCCGGCAGACCCTCGCGCCCGCCGATGAAGGCCGCGGCCATGGCACCGGCCAGAAGCTGGCCTTCCGCGCCGATGTTCCAGAATTTCGCCCGGAAGGCGACGGCGACGGCCAGCCCCGTGAAGATCAACGGCGCCGCCTTGACG
>DAOVHN010000381.1 GCA_030671915.1 Pseudomonadota bacterium | reverse complement strand
TCGAGGACGCCTTCTACGCCATGATGGATTGCCCCATCCCGGTGATCGCCGCGGTCAACGGCGCGGCCTTCGGCGGCGGGTTCGAGATGGTGCTGGCGTCGGACTTCGCCTACGCCGCCGATACGGCGCGCTTCGCCCTGACGGAGACCACGCTCGGAATCATCCCCGGCGTCGGCGGCACCCAGAACCTGCCCCGCGCCTGCGGCGAACGCCACGCCAAGGAGATCATCCTGACCGGCCAGCCCATCGATGCGGCGCAGGCCCTGGAATGGGGGATCGTCAACCGCGTACTGTCTGCCGATTCGCTGATGTCCGAGACTCTGGACACGGCGCGGCGAATCGCCGCCAATGCGCCGGTCGCGGTGCGCGCCGCCAAGGAGGCGCTGTCGCGCGCGACCGGCCTGGCGCTCAAGGAGGGGCTGGAAGTCGAAATCGAATGTTACCGGCGCACGATCGAGACCGAAGACAGGCGCGAGGGCATGCTGGCCTTCAACGAAAAACGCAAACCCGTGTACAGGGGCAAATAATGAGCCATCCATCGATGACAATGGAACTGGGCGAGGATTACCCGGAAATCCGCGAGGCCGTCGCGCGCATATGCGAAAACTTCCCCGGCGAATACTGGCGCCGGCTGGATGCGGAAAGCGCCTACCCCGATGAATTCGTCGCCACCCTGACCCGCGAGGGCTGGCTCGCCGCGCTCATCCCCGCCGAATTTGGAGGGTCGGGTCTGCCGCTACGCGCGGCCGCCGTCATCCTTGAGACGATCCATGCATCCGGCTGCAATGCCGGCGCCTGCCATGCGCAGATGTATGTGATGGGAACCCTTCTGCGTCACGGCAGCAAGTCGCAGAAGGAACGCTACCTCCCGGCGATCGCGGCGGGCGACCTGCGGCTGCAGGCCTTCGGCGTCACCGAGCCCTCGACCGGGTCGGACACGACGCAAATCAAGACCCGCGCGGTGCGCGACGGCGACCATTTCATTGTCGACGGCCAGAAACTGTGGACCAGCCGTGCGCTGCAGTCGGACCTGATGCTGTTGCTGGCGCGCACGACTCCGGCCGACGAAATAACGAAACGTGGGAATGGGTTAACCGTATTTCTTGTCGATCTGACCGAGGCTGTCGGTAAAGGCCTGGAGATCCGCCCGATCGACGCCATGATCAATCACAACACCACGGAAATTTTCATGGATCAGTTGAAAATTCCAGCTGACTCCGTTGTTGGAGAAGAAGGAAACGGGTTCTGGCATATCCTCGACGGGATGAATGCCGAACGTATCCTGATCGCCGCCGAGGCGCTGGGCGACGCCCGCTGGTTCACCGCCAAGGCCGCGAGTTACGCAACGGAACGCGAGGTTTTCGGCCGACCGATCGGCGCCAACCAGGGTATCCAGTTCCCGATCGCCCGGGCCCATGCGGAAACCGAGGCCGCGGACCTTATGGCGCGCAAGGCGGCGGCGCTGTTCGACGCGGGAAAGCACTGCGGCGCCGAGGCCAATATGGCGAAGATGCTGGCGTCGGAAGCCGCCTGGCATGCCGGCGATTCATGTTTTCAGACCTTCGGCGGCTTCGCCTTCGCCCGGGAATATGACATCGAGCGCAAATGGCGGGAGACCAGGCTGTTCCAGACCGCGCCGATCTCAACCAATATGATTCTGGCCTATATCGGCCAGCATGTCCTGGGAATACCCCGTTCGTATTAGGAATTATGTCTGTTTTGTACGCATTTTATTAAAATACCCATTAAAGGCGCACCCATCTTCCATTCCAGGTCCGGCATGCAAGGCCAGGAACCAGCCTGTCGCCGCCGTCACGGCTGATCACCTGGTGGAAGGTTCGGCAGAACTGTCCAGCCTCTGTTTTCATGGTTCTGGTTACGACCATGGTCACGGCAAGATCGCCCTCGTTTGACTGCCAGTTCGCCGCCTTGCCGGACGGCATGCGCTCCAGGGTCTGCTGTTCGAGCTCGTAAAGCGCACGTTTGGCGTCCCGGTCCAGCCCGTCGAACCCCTGCTGGATCGAAACCAGTTCCGTATCCCGGCTGGCGCGGCCCAGGAAACTGTCTACCCGCCGCACGTAATGGCCGATTTCGGACACGTAGTACCAGACGCGCTTTTCGCGCCATTTCCCCCGGCTATAGCGCTCACAGGCAATCTCGACCGAATTGAATTTTCCGAATTGTACTTCGACCTCGGCCTTGCCGACCACGGTGCAGATCCACTCCCGATAAAACAGCCGCTCGCCATTCTGCCCGTCGAGCTTGACCCGCACCTCGCTCTTGAACTGGCGCCGCGTTCCGGGAATAAGCGGCCACAATGTATCGGGCGGTACATCGAATTCGCGCGCCACTTCTCCCCGATCCGTTTTCGTATTGATCGAAGGGAAAATGAAATTGGGGTGACGCACGAAGCTGGACGCCAGATCGTTGCGCCAGACCACCCGGTCTTCGAGGACTTCCTGGATGGTTTCGGTCCGACCGCTTGAATAGGTATAGGCATCGCCCCGGCGATAAGAAGGCAGCTCGCCCAACGGCGGTCCCTCATAGTTGGGCGGGTCGTAGTTTGCGGACAATTTCCCGCGCAGGCTTTCCAGCAAGCCGCCGGCTACTTCGTCTACCTGCATACATCCGGCAAGGACCAGCAGCGCGATGAAAGTTGCGCTTCGAATCAAATCCCGGAACAAATGGTCAGCCAATATCTCCGCCTCGCAGCCTAATAGCGCAGACCATATGTCCGGTCTACACCACTAACCACCCAATAACACAGAGCCCCCTTTTCAGGAGCCTGCTTCTCCGACCTTTCGTCCCTGCCCGTGCCGCCTGCGGGGCTCCTGGCCCCGTGGCAACATCAGAACTTCAATTTTCCGCCCGCGCCCGGCATCGCGATCGCTTCGACCGTCTTGACCCAGCGGCCGTCCTCGCCCGGCTCACGGCAGGCAACGCCGTAATTGGGCTGGCCCGGCGCCGCACCTGTGTCGACCGTGCGGAACGCCCTGCAGAAAGTGCCGTCATCCCGGCGATAGGTCTTGACCGGGACGACCGCGCCACTGCGCCCGTTCTCCGGATTGGCCCAGATCACGGCGGCTTCGCTTTTCCTGGTTTCCAACGCTTCCTGGAAGGCGGCCTCGCGCCACGGATCGTCCATGGCGGAGATGGCCCTTGCCTGGTGCGCTATTTCGCCCTGGTTCAGGGCAGACGTGTATTTCTGGAACATCATACCGCCACCGACCATCACGGCTGCAAAGACGGCCGCCGTGGCGAAAGCAGCGATCGAACCCCGGCGCGCCATCGAAATAGCCGGTGCCGTGTTTTGCGCAGTCCCGGCCACGGACGGCGCTACCGTCTCATTGTCGCCCTCCGGCGCGTCGAGAATCATGTTCACAAGGTGCGAAGGCACAATTTCGCCGCTCAGTTCGTCGGCAACCGGCGCCGCCTCGAAAACATCCAACAGCCTCTCCGGCACCGCTTCATGCAGAACATGACTGTGGGCCGCGCGTATCAGGGACGCGCTGTAGCGCAGCATTTCCGCGACCTCGCGGGCCTCCGCATCTTCCGCCAGCAGCGCTTCAACCAGCGCCGCGGATTCGGT